>CAYTLM010000082.1:0-9112 GCA_964438485.1 uncultured Leptospirales bacterium
TTTCCCCTGTAAACATACGCTCTATTTCATTTTTAAGATCGCATTTTTCAGCAAGACTTAACAAAAGATTCATTGTCTCTGGTGTAATGCGATTTTTAGAATAATCAAAGTATATTGATTCATCCTCTATTTTAAAAGAATCACCACGAAGCGGGTCTGATTCAAAAAGAGTCCGCAAGTGAGTATTTTTTATGTCAAGGTAATGAGCATAAAGATCATTCCATTCTTTTGTTGATTTCAGGCTGCTGCGATTACTCATACAGGGATTCCCTCGTAGGCAAATATTGGAATAAAAACATAAGTTGAAATCTTAATTCTTTAAAATGAGAAGTCAAGATTAAAACGTGAATTATTGGAAAATCAAAGAGCTTAAAACACATAAAAATTTTTGTCAACTTTCAATAGAAGAATTATATGCACAGTGCGATTTAATAAAGCATTTATTACAAAGAGGATTTTTTTTACAAATATCCTTCCCATGAGCCACAATTAAGGCGTGATACTCATTATACAATTTAGCGCTCCCAGGAACAACAGAATGAAAGTAGTTTTGTGCCTCTTCATAGCTACAGGAAGGATATATATTCCCCAGCCTGGAAAATATTCGTTTGGTATAGGCATCTATTACAAATATTTTACGGTTAAATGCGTAAAGCAATATGGAATCAGCAGTTTCAGGACCAATTCCTTTAACAGAAAGAAGGCTATTACGAATATTTTCAGTTTTATTTTTTAAAATAGATTCAAATGAAAAATCTGCTTTTTCAAACCATTCAATAAAATTTTTGATCTTTATAGCTTTCTGGTTATAATAACCTGAAGGTCTTATCTCTTCTGCAATTAAATTTACAGGTGTTTTTTTTAACACATGAGGATTAAGCATTTCTGCTTTTTTAAGATTAAACAGGGCTTTTTCAACATTTTTCCAGGCCACGTTCTGTGTAAGTATAGAGCCAATGATTATTTCAAAAGCTTCATTATAATCAGGCTTTTTTATTACATTATAGTGGCTCTCTCCTGTTTCAGGGCAGATGACAGGCCACCATCCCTGAGGCCCATAAAACTTCTTGAGCAGTGCAAAAAGAGCTGCTGGCTCCAGTGTCATGGAGTTATTGGGAGCCTCTTGGAACCTGCTACATCAACAAGGATTACCCCTTCCTCTTTATATTTTTTCAAAAGAAAATGTGTTGCTGTTGACTGCACGCCTTTAATTGTTGCAAGCTTGGCAGAAACAAACTGTGCCACTTCTCTTAAATTTTTGCCATCAACCTGAACCAGAAGATCATACCTGCCTGATATAAGATAAGCGGAACTTACTTCAGGAAACCTGTATATTATTTCTGCAACAGCATCAAAGCCTACCTTTCTTTCAGGTGTTACCTTTACTTCAATAAGGGCCTTAACATCATCACTTCGTATTCTTTGCCAGTTTATCATGGTTCTGTAGCCAAGAATAATTTTATCCTTTTCAAGCTTCTTTATGCATGCAGAAACCTCTGATTCATCTATACCTGTTAATATGCTGATTTCCCTTTCACTGGCCTTACCATCTCCAGTAAGAACCTCCAGAATTTTTTCTGTTTTATCATCAACTTTATAGGGTTTCATCATTCATCTGCTCCCAAAAACATTTTTCCCTTATCAGGGTCTGGTATAACCTTTTTCAAGCATTGCTGCATCAAGAAAAGTAGTGAGAATATCCTCCACAGAAAGATCATATTCTTCCTCTGACTGTGCTTTTGTCACATTCAACGTTTTAATGTAAGATTTACATTCATCACAATAATATGCCCTGTAAAGAGGATTCTCTGTGGATTCAAAAAACCCCTGTTTTTGCTGTTCATTGTTTCCACAGACAAAACAGGTTACACGAAGGAACTGCCACTCATTTTCACATAATGCACAGCTTAAAATTCTCTGATTATCCTTTGCACCCACTACTTTACTCATGCCAGGGAGATATCCGCAAAAAGGACAGGTTCCCTCAAACCATTGCTGTCCAGGTTCAGGCTGAAATCCCCTGCTTTTTCGCAAAAAAACAAGCAAAGGCTTAAATACATTATGTATAACAAAAATAAATTCATCAAAATCGAGTTTTAATAATGAGGCTCTTTTTCCAAGAGCCTCGAAATCTCTCTTTAATAATTCAGAAAAAACCTCCTGAATAAATCCTGAAAATTCAGAAGAAAGCCTGGTAAAATCAAGGCCCATATTCCCTTCTCTTATAACAACTAAAATACCTTTTAAAAGAATTTCCAACTCCTGCTTCAAAGAAGCGTTAAATTTCAGATATTCTGATTTAAATGCAGGTAAATCCTTATTATCTGTCTTAAAAGAAACAATATTACCAGAGTCCAGATTATTAAAAAAAGTTTCCTGAAGAAGAAAAATCTTTTCGTAAAAATCTGCCAACTCCGGTAATATTATATTGTTTTTAAAAGCAGACTCTTTTTTAGATATTAAATAAGAACTATGGGTTTTCATTATTATTTCTTTTTATCTTCGTCTTCATTCTCGCCAGATAAAGATTTTTTAAACTCTCTTATACCACCGCCAATATCCTTGGCTATTTTAGGGATTTTCCCTGCTCCAAAAAGAACCAGTACTATCAAAAAAATTATAGCCAGTTCCCATACTCCAGGCATACTCATAACACACCTCACACAATATTTAATTATATCCAGATAAATACTTACACCTGATAATTCAATTAAAAAATTATTCAGGAATAAATACATAAAGAATAAAGGATATTTTTAATGAGTTATTTTATTGTGTCAATAACTCTACAGGGAAAAAAATAATTATACAGCAGTGGTTATTCTAATGGCTTTTTCCATTGGATCTTCAAAGAACCTGACATTATCAATAGGCTTTTCTATTTTTTTTACGCTTTTTTTAACATTTAAAACTACACCGCCAAAAATTTTATTTGAAACTTTAATAAAAGGCTCTTTATCAGGCTTGTTCCTTTCTTCAATCTCCTTTGACTCCTCAATAAGCTTTTTCATCTCTTTAGTAGCATTACCAAGATCATGCAACAAGAGGAGGCAGTTCTTTTTCTTTAGAGGAGGCAATATTTTAAGATACTCTTTGGGGTTTTTAAACACTTCCTCTCCAAACTGCATTTTCAGCTGACCATTAATCTCATCAATTTGATCTTTTAAAATTTTTATCTCTGATTTTTTATCAGCAAGTTCCTTTTCTACAACATAGTTCCTACCAACAGATATTGATGTAGCTGTTTCATTTGGAGTACCAATAATACTTGCACTTACCTCATTTAAAGCAGAAAGCTTTCCCCCTATTATTCTGCCTGCTGGAGAACTAACAATTATAGAATCATAGGAAACAATCTCACAATTGATAATTGAATCTTCAACAATAACACTTTTAACTGCTTCAACCCTGGCATTCTGCATAAAACGAGCCTGAACCTCGCCTCCTGCAATCAGCTTTACTGATTCCTTTCCCACAACACCCAGCTTAATAGTAATATTTCCACCTGCAATAAGCTGTGCATCTTCAACATCTTTATCAACAATAATGTCGCTTGCAGCCTTAACCCTGAATCCCGGCTTTACAGAACCGGTTATGTGCACGGTTCCATTAAAGTCAATATTTCCATAATCAAGATCAATGTCTCCATTAACCATTGCAACAGGGAGTATGGAAACCTTGTTTTTTTCAACCTTTACACAGCCATCAAGTCCTGCAAGATATACACTTGCATCAAAGCCGGACTGAATAAGATTATCGCCCTTTCTATAGCCCTTTGCTGGCTCCTTTGTTGCTATTATTTTTTCACCAAAAACATCATAGCCATCTTCCTGTTTCACTCCTGGTATATGAAGGAGGATCTCCTGATTTTGTTGAACCTGAATTATTGAATCAACCTCTTTAAAATCTATACGCCCATCAGATAAAAGCTTACCTGCTTTTTTTTCAAAATTAATCATAGGTTCAAAATAATCATCATAGCCATTAATTGGATCACGCCCCTCTGCTACAAGAACCCTTACAAGCCGGGGGGACTCTGGGTCTAATTCAGATATCTGTTTTTCATAATCTTCCTTTGAAACAATATAAATAACATTCTCTCCACGAAGAAGCTCCTCAGCCTCTCTATAAGGAGGAAACTGTCCAGTACGGGAAGGAAAAACATTATAATAGGCTCTTAGCTTTTCTTTGCCATATACAAGGGGTGATAAAAGTTTTATTTTTTTATCCTTTAATATAATAAAACCATAATAGGATGCTTTATATACTTTTTCTGCATTATCAAAATAAATTCCCTGACCAGCATCAAAACTAAAGTAATCCAGAACCTTATAAGCAGGATATGCAGGATCAAGATAACTGGTAATCTCCTCATCAGGTTTTACATCTACTACAGCTGCAACAGTTTCACCAGCAGATGCAAAATTATGGGTTGAGGAAAGAACTGTTTTGACTTCACCAGCCTTGTTTTTACGCTGAACCAGTATTTTTTGCACTGATGGATCAAAATAAAGTATTACTTTTCTCATATCCTGCCAGGGATCCTTTTAATATATTTGTAGACATAATATTTATCGAAATAAATTACACAATAGTTTAACACTTTATATAATACCCTTGTTAAAATAAATCTGCTTAGGCTTTAATATAAATATACTTCCTATATAATGCAACATCAATATTATATCAGGAAAAAAATTCAGGGGAAATTCTTTTTTTGAAGATTTGCTCTGACCCCATCTCCCTAACCCTCTTCAGCATGATAGCTTGTTTCTTTCCACATTTTTTTAATGATCAATAAAATCAGCTATGCCCCCGGCGGAATGAGTTTTTTTCTCTAAGGAATTCTTTTCCGCCGCCCCCAAGGGGGGCAGATTAACTTTTTTTATAGTTTTTTTACTTAATTCATACTGCTTTAGCGTTAAGAAAGTATAAATATGAACAGAAATTTATTTATCCCCCTCTGGGGGAAGCCGAAATAGGTTTATTCAGCATGCCAGATTAACCGGCTGGGGGTCGAGAGATAAAATGTGGGAAGATGGGGGCACTAAAATGCCCACATCTGAATATTTTTTAAATAAGACCTTTTTTAATTAAAAGCTCACCTATTTGAATAGTGTTAAGGGCTGCTCCCTTGCGGATATTATCTGAAACAACCCACATATTTATTCCATTATCAATAGATTCATCCTTTCTTATTCTTCCAACAAAAATATCATCCTTGCCTGCAGCATCAATAGGCATGGGGTAAATATTTTTATCAGGTTCATCAAGAACAACAATGCCAGGTTTGCCCTTTAGAAGCTCCCTTACTGCAGAGGGTGAAATATTTTTTTCTGTTTCAATATTTACAGATTCAGAATGGCCATAAATTACAGGAACACGCACAGCAGTAGCTGTAATTTTTATGGAACTGTCTCCTAAAATTTTTCTTGTTTCATGAACCAGTTTCATCTCTTCCTTTGTATATCCATTGTCAGTAAAATCATCAATATGGGGAAGGGCATTAAAAGCTATCTGATGGGGATAGACTAAAGCATCTGATATATTTTTTCCCTGTGAAACCTCCAGAGACTGCTTTAAACATTCCTGTATTGCATTAACACCAGTACCGGAAACAGCCTGATAAGTGCTTATGACAAGCCTTTTTATTTTTGCAGCTTCATGAATGAGCCTTAAAGGATGCATTAGCTGTATTGTTGAGCAATTCGGGTTGGCAATAATACCCTTATGCTTATCTATATCCTGGGGATTAACCTCAGGAACAATAAGCGGGACAGATGGGTCCATCCTCCAGGCAGAGCTGTTATCAATCACTATACATCCAGCCTCTACAGCCTTTTTAGCCATTTCAAGGCTTACACTTCCGCCTGCTGAAAAGAGGGCTATATCATAGCCATTAAAAACATCATCAGATGGTGCTTCAACATAAACCTGTTTATCTCCAAAATCAACAACACTTCCCACATCAGCAAGATCAACAAATTTAATTTTTTCTATAGGGAACTGCCTTTGAAGCAGAATTTTCCTGAACTCCTTTCCAACCGCTCCTAGAGCGCCAACAATAACAACATTGTATTTTTTCATTTGTTCCTCCATCAAGTAATGTTTACAAGTAACAACAGATCAATACTATCTGTCAATTAAATGGCCATAATAAAGTCAAAGAAAATAAAACCTTTTATATGCTACTGCTCTTCAGGTTTTTCACGATAAAAAATAGCCACATTCCCTATAATATCAACAAGCGCTGCACCTGTTTCCCTGCACAGATCAAGGGAAAGCTCTTTTTTGTCCTCTTTAAAATCAACAAATTTCACCTTTATCAATTCATGGTCATCAATTGTTTTTTCAAAGGCCTTTATTAAACTTTCACTTAAGCCTTTATAACCTATTTGCACAACAGGATTAAGGTGGTGGGCGCGAGATTTAAGATCTCTTTTTTCCCTGCCGGATAATTCTTTCATATAAACCTCTTTTGTAAGATTAATCCAATTAATAAGCAGGAACATGGGAATCAAGTTTTTTTCGAAAGTTGTTGCAAAAATGAAAGTATTTTAACATCTTAAAAAGAAACATAAAAAGGAGCAGATAAATGCTTCAGGATATATATACAAAAGCCCTTGATTTTGCAGCAAAAGCTCATGAGGGTCAGAGCATCCCGGGAAGTAAAATTCCCTATATTGTTCATTGCACAAAGGTTTGCATGGAAATATTATTCATTCTTAATATACGAAAAGATCTGGACCATATATTATGCATAAACTGCGCCCTGCTTCATGATGTGCTTGAAGACACTAAAGTAACCTATGAAGATATTGTTACAGAATTCGGCAGGCCTACTGCAAAAGCAGTTAAGGCTCTTACTAAAGATATAAATATAGAAAAAAATCTTAGAATGGCTGATTCTTTGGCCCGCATAAAAGCTTCAGCTCCGGAAGCTGGTATTGTTAAAATGGCGGACAGAATAACAAATCTTGCTTCTCCACCTTCACATTGGACTCTGAAAAAAATTTCCGAATATTTTCATGAATCAGAAATGATTTATGCCTCTTTAAAATCACTGGATGATCATCTGGCAAAAAGGCTTTTAAAAAAAATTACCACTTACAAAAAATATTTTTAAAACATTAAAAATTTATTTATACCTTAAAGGCCATAGTTTTTCCAGCCTCTCTTTTAATACCTTTTCACTTCCATTAAATGTGGGTCTGTAAAATACTGTTCCTTTTAAATCAGCTGGTAAATAATTCTCATCCACAAATGAACCTTCATAATCGTGAGGATACTTATATCCCTTCCCATAACCTGATTTTTTCATAAGATCGCCTGGCGCATTTCGCAGATGCATAGGCACTTCCCTGTTATCAGATGCAGCAACTATTTTTGCGTCCTTTATAGCCTTATACGATGCATTGCTTTTAGGTGATGAAGCCAGAAATATGGCGCATTGGGACAAAATTATTTCAGATTCAGGCATGCCTATATTTTTCACAGCTGTCAAAGTTGTTACTGCCATGGAAAGCGCATTGGGCGCAGCATTACCAATATCCTCAGAAGCAAAGATCACCATTCTCCTTGCTATAAATTCAGGATCTTCCCCTGCAAGGATCATCTTTGAAAGATAATAAACCGCAGCATCAGGGTCAGAGCCCCGCATTGATTTTATAAATGCAGATATTGTATCATAATGCCTGTCCCCTTTCCTGTCATAATAGATCGTTGTATTTTCAAAAGCTTCCTCAACTGCAGCTATTGTAACAGATCCGCTCCCTGAAATAAAGCAGGCAACCTCAAGCACATTGAGCATTCTCCTTGCATCACCATTGCCAATCAGAATCAAGGCTTCCTTTACCCCATCTTCAAATTCGAAGTCTCTTTTTTTTAAAAGGGGATCATGATCTATTGCATTTTGAAGAATTTTTTTAAGGGAGTCGTCACTTAATCTATTAAGCTTTAATACCCTGGCTCTGGAAAGAAGTGGAGAGATAACACTGAAAGATGGATTTTCTGTAGTTGCACCTATTAAAACAATATCACCAGATTCAACAGCTCCAAGTACTGCATCCTGCTGCGCCTTGTTAAAACGATGAATTTCATCCAGAAATAAAAGTGTCTGAACTCCGGCTCTTCTGTTTTTTTCGCCTAAGGTAATGACTTTACGAACATCAGCAACCCCTGCTGAAACAGCACTTAAATAATGATATTCAATTTCACAGCTTTCAGCTATAATTCTTGCAAGGGTGGTTTTACCTGTTCCCGGATCTCCCCAGAATATCATTGAAAAAACCCTGCCATCTTTAATCAGGTTATAAACCAGCTTCCCTTCACCTGTAATATGCTCCTGGCCTATGTAATCAGCAAGAGAAACAGGTCTGCATCTTTCAGCAAGGGGTGTAATTGAACTGTTGTTTATGCTAAAAAGATCACCACCCCTGTTAAACATAATTGCCTCCGGGAATATAATATCAGTTATTATAAAACAAAAAACATTTACCGCAACTGAAATTTTTTATATTTATTAATTAAAAAAAGCTGTCCGATTAAGAACAGCCTTTTCAAGTTAATAATTGCTAAACCCTTTTAGTCTCTAGCGCCGGGGCGTGCCGCCTTTTTGCCTCTTGTGTTCTGGACCTGCATCCGTCTCATCTTCTTAAGTCTGCGCCTTTCAGCTTCTTCCTTTTTACGTTTTTTCTCTTCGCTGGGTTTTTCGTAGTATCTTCTTCTTTTTAATTCTTTAAAGATACCCTCAAAGGCCATTTTCTTCTTAAGATTTTTAAAGGCTTTTTCGATGTCACCATTAACCTCGACTTCTAATGGGCTCGTCATAAAAACTCACATCCTTTATTTTTTAAATTACTATAATTCTTTTATACTGCTATTTTTTGTCAATTCAAAAATGATATTTTTTATGGAGAGCAAACCTTATCTCTTGCATTCCCCTAATCAGGTGATTTTTAAACCTGCTCTGACCCCCTTAGCTTCGCCTTCTTCTCGATACGGCTCTGCGAGCCACTCGAAGTCCGGCGGATATGTGGGGTCAGAGCTCCTATTTTTAACGGTTACCGAGTGCCGGCATAGCCGGTGTATCGAGGTAACTTCCCAGACCTCT
>CAYTLM010000083.1:0-8749 GCA_964438485.1 uncultured Leptospirales bacterium
CAAGGATTACCTGATCTATTCCCCTGATTTTTTTTGCCCTTTCTATTACATGAAAGATCAAAGGATGACCACAAAGATATTTTAAGGCTTTTCCCTGGAGCCTTGTTGAGGATACACGAGCCTGAATTATAGCTACACTTTTCACATTATTTTCCAGTTGGGAATTTAAAAATTAAATGTATACCATTCATCACAGTTTTTGCAATCAGGTTTTGTTGGATATTTTTTATTATAATCATTTATAAAAAAAACTTTTCGTTTTTCCCATATTTCTTTTAAAGAAAATTCATCAAGAGAAAAAGGGTTAAACTCACCGTCAATATCCTGTTTGCAAAAAGGAATTGTTCCATCTGATAAAATGTAAAGATCCCTTTGCAGATGCCAGCAGGAACCTCTTTTTACAGGTGAAAGATCAGAATACCTTCTGTCCTCTATGCGTCCCAGATAGGTGTTCTGTTTTTGAAGAATTATGGGAACCTTATGTCCTTCCCAGAAATCGTAATATCTGTCAAGGTATGATTTTTGGCTGGTTTCTTTTTCAAGTGTATCTGTTTCATTGATCTTCATAACCTGAATGAAAATCCGGTTCTCTTTTTCATTAAATTCTAAAAGAGAAAGTATGTTCTCAAGAAGAGTATCAAAGTGATCTTTGCCGTGTAAAGATTCATAGGATTTTTTATCAAGGCTGTTGTTGTTAATTATAACTTTTATTTTTGAGCTTTCAGGTTTTGATAAAAATGATTTAAAATTGATGTCAGCCTTAATTCCATTGGTTTCAATTATAAGCATTTCAGCTAAAGGCTCATTTATGACCATTTCCATAAAGGAGTAGAATCCAGGATGATCCATAGGTTCACCTGAGCCTCCGAAACAAACTGTATAAGGAAGATTAAAATCCCTTAGATCTGAAATTATTTTTTCCAGTGTTGCCCTGCTCATGTGGGAGTGAGGATTTTGCAGGGATTTTCTGTAACAGAAAATACAGTCAAGGGAACACTCTCCTGTTATTTCAATTTCAACATATGAAGGGCCGGTATAAAGAACTTCAGGATTATTATTAATTATTGATTTAATTTCCCTGTAAGCAGGTATGCCCCTGTTTAAGGAATATATGTTTTCCAATATTTTTTTTTCACGATATGATGAAGTACGGAAGTTTAGTCTCTTATCCCTTATATCAGGATCCTTGTAATAAAGCTCAACATCAAAGTGGTTGATATTTGCCCTTACTGCCTGGTTTAAAGGGAGGGTTTTTTCAGATGTTTCCGGGAGCTGCACCATAAGATCTTTGGAAATTATTTCACAGGAAAATCCTTCTGGGAGATTTTCTGAGAAGGTAAATTCTGCAAGATAGGTTCTGTGAAGTTCGCAGATCTCTTTTATTATTTCAGGGTCAATAAAGGGGGAATCAGCTTTGATTAGGGATATATGGGACGAATCGGTTTTTTCAAAAAGATTTTTCCAGAATTGCAGATCATCTGCATCGTTGCGTATTAAGACTTCAGGATAATCGCGTAGTTTTCCTGAGTACTCAGCAGGTGCTGAAAAAAATATTTTTGAGTCCGGAAATTCAGGAGCAAGACTGGATTTTATCAGTTCAGGAATAAAATGCTTTTCTAAATATAGTTCCTTATCTGAAATGTTTTCATCGAGAAATATCAGAAAATCTATGTTTTCTTTGTTCATAGTTTACTCCCGAACATAGTTAGCCATAAATATTGAGATAGCTGATTCTGCTTTTTTCTGATTTACCCATTTTTTAAACTGGCCTTCAAGACCTTCTGTATAGAGTTTGTACATTATCATGTTTTCAACTTTCTCAAAAGACACGTTGCGACGGCCAATATATTTTACTACATGGTAGCCAAAGCCTGATTTAAAAGCTGTGGATATTTGACCTTTTTTGCTCATATTGTGCACCTGATTTGCAAAATAGGGATCTAGCTGGGCAATTAGCTGCCAGCCCAGGTCTCCACCTCGTGAAGCTGATCCTGGATCCTGGGAATACTGTGCAGCGAGCTTTTCAAATGATTCGCCTGAAATGATTCTTTTTCTGATTGAATCTATTTTATCATTCGCTTCTTTTTCATCTTTAAGGGAAGTGCTTCTAGGTATTACCAGTATATGTTTTACATTTATTTCATATCCCAGCTTTGATCTGTTTTTGCGGAACCATGCCATGGCTTCTTCTTTAGAAGGCGGGGTTATACCAACTGCTATTGACATTATCTGTTCTTTAGCTATTTTAGCACGCAGCTCTTCAAAAAAAAACAGGAAATCAATTTTTTCGTTTTTCTCTATAAAATCGATAAATTTTTGTAAATCCGGATCTTTTTTAAAGCGGGGATCTCCAAATCTGGCAAGCATCTGTTCAAGGTTTTGGGAAACCCGGGCAACTGTTACAGTAAGCTCCTTTTCATCAGACACCTGAGATTGGAAAAAATTTATCATGAAATTATCAAGCTGACCTATTACCCTTTTGTCAGTTATGTAAATTGATTCATTTTCAGCTGTTTCAAAAACAAGTTCATTTTCAATCATCTGATCAAGTATGCGGCTTTTTTCGTATGCAATCCTTCTTGCAGGGATTTTTTTTGTTGTCATAAGATGATTAAATTTTATCTCTACTTCGCTTTCCAGTATGGGTCTGTTGTTTACCAGTGCAATTACACTGTCAAATTTTTCCCAGGAGTAGATGTTCTCCGGGAAAAAAGAAATTAATGCTATTATAAAAAAGGAAAGAATTATTCCCCATTTTTTCATTTAGTATATATCCCTGTTATTTTTTTCTGATTGTTTAAAAAACAGTCTCTGGTAATCAGTTTTTTTGCAAGAGATTTTTTAGGCATCCCTATTCCTTTTTTTAAAGAGCATAAATTCAATGCCATCAACCAGTGCCATCCATGATGCTTCTATTATATCTGTTGATACACCAACTGTTCCCCAGTGATCTGTTCCATCAGTCTGATCTATAAGAACCCTCACAGTTGATGCAGTACCGCTGTCTTCGTTGAGCACCCGTACCTTGTAGTCAGAAAGGTGCATTGCAGATATTTCAGGATAAAATTTAACCAGGGCTTTTCTGAGTGCATTATCTATTGCATCAACAGGACCATTCCCTACAGCTGCTGTATGCTCAATTTTCCCATTAACTTCAACTTTAATAGTAGCTTCACATTCAAGCTTGTTTTTTCCGTTCATCTCAGTAATAAGGCGGAACCCTATAAAATGAAAGAAGGGCTTATATTCGCCGGTTGCCTCTCTTATAATAAGTTCAAAAGAGCCTTCAGCAGCTTCAAACTGGAATCCCTTTTCTTCAAGGTCTTTTATTTTTTTCAGCACATTTTTGGAAAGCTTTAAATCTCCTTCAATGTTTATTCCAAGTTCCTTTGCTTTAAATTCAATATTGCTTTTGCCTGAGAGTTCGGATATCATTACCTTTCTGCGATTACCCACTAGCTCAGGGTCAATGTGTTCATATGTGCGTGTATCCTTTTGAAGGGCTGAAACATGAATTCCGCCCTTGTGTGCAAAAGCATTTCCTCCCACATAGGGTCTGCTTTCGTCCTGGGGCAGATTGCATATTTCACTTACAAACCTGCTCACTTCAGAGATGTGGGAGAGTACATCAGCAGAAGAGCAGTCATATCCCATTTTAAGAATTGCACTTGGGATGAAAGAAATAAGATCACAGTTGCCGCACCTTTCTCCATAGCCGTTTATTGTGCCTTGTACAGAAACAGCTCCTGCCCTGACTGAACAGATCGAATTTGCAACAGCTACACCAGAGTCATTATGGAAATGAACACCTACAGGTATGTTTACATTATTAACCACAGTGGAGGTGATGTTAAATGCTTCATCAGGGAGAGTGCCTCCGTTTGTATCGCAGAGTACGAGCATGTCAACCCCTGCTTTTGAAGCACTTTCAAGGCACTGAAAGGCATATTCGCTGTTGTCTTTAAATCCGTCATAAAAATGTTCAGCATCAATAAAAACAGTGAATCCCTTATCTTTAAGGTATGAAACTGTATCTGAAATTATAATCAGGTTTTCTTTTAAGTCCATGTTAAGGGCTTTAGTAACCTGGAAATCCCATGTCTTTGCCACAATTGTTATAACATCAGCATTTGAATCAACCAGAGCCTGAACCATTTTGTCATCCTTGCAGGAATAGTTTTTACGCCTTGTAGAGCCAAATGCTGCAATTTTAGAATGAGTAATATCAATATTTCTAATATCTTTAAAATATTGTTCGTCCTTTGGGTTAGATCCTGGCCATCCTCCCTCAATATAATCAATTTTAAGAGAATCAAGAATTTTGGATATATTGAGCTTATCCTGACTGGAGAGGGATATGCCCACTGTTTGAGCACCATCCCGTAGTGTTGTGTCATAAGTTGTTAATATCTTTTTTGTCATATCTTTCCATGTATATAATTTTTATGCATAGTCATTATCGATTGTTGATAATTCAAGTAATTTTTTGTATGGATTTTGTGAAGTTGCCATTACTGTATGAACAGTCTGCTTCCTCTTTGTTTCAGTTATAAATTGAGTTGGATTTTGTTAATGGTATAATAAAGATTTAAGGATTTTATAAAATTTATTTTTAATAAATGGGTAGAGAATAGTAAGAGGTGATTTTTTATATTAAAAATTATACCTTCCCATGCAGCAGGAGAATTTATCTTAGCCTGCTGAAGGGAAAGGTATTTATGAGATTTTAAATTAGTACATCTTCTTTATGGTATCTTTAAAATTAGTGTTTATTACTTTTCTCTTAATTTTCATTGTAGGGGTAATTTCACCCTTTTCTATAGAAAATTCTTCTGGCAGCAGTTCAAATTTTTGAATCTTTTCGAATTGTGCAAGTCCCTCTGATTGAGTTTCAATTCTTTGTTTGTAAAATTCAATAATCGCAGGATTTTTAATAAGATCTTCCTTTGAAGAAAACTCAATTTTATTTTGTTTTGCATATTCCTGTAATGCATCAAAGGATGGGACTATGAGAGCTGTAATATATTTTTGCTTTTCTCCTATTACAACTATCTGCTCTATATAGAAATCCTTACCAATGCGTGATTCAATATTTTGAGGAGCAACATTTTTTCCTCCTGCAGTGATGATAATATCTTTCTTTCTGTCTGTAATAACCAGATATCCATCCTTATCTATTATCCCAATATCTCCAGTTTTAAAATATCCATCCTTTGTAAAGACCTCTTTATCAGTTTCAGGTTTATTGTAATAACCCTTCATTACATTATCACCCTTGATAAGTATCTCGCCATCTTCTGCTATTTTAATATCGTTTCCTGGAATTGGTTTTCCAACAGTACCGAATTTGAAATTTGCAGGTGTATTGAATGAACCACAGGGTGCTGTTTCAGTTAAGCCATATCCCTGTGCAATAAAAATATTTGCCGAGAAGAAGAACTCTTCAATTTCTTTAGCAAGGGGAGCACCGCCAGCTGAGAAAAAATTAAGTCTGCCACCAAGGAGATCCCTGATTTTTGAAAGTACAAGCTTATATGCAATTGCATGTTTTATGCGAAGACCTATAGAAGGAGATTTTCCCTCAATTGTTATAAATCTGTATTCCTTTCCAGTTTTAACTCCCCACATAAACAGCTTTTTCTTGAGAGGAGATGCGGTTTCAAGCTTGGCAAATATTGCTGCATACATTTTCTCATAAAGTCTTGGCACTCCAACCATGTATGTAGGTTTAACCTCCTGGAAGTACTCTACAATTTTATTTGTGTCATAGCAGAAATATTCTGTTGCACCCTTTGAATGAATCCAGTACATTGAAGCTTTTCCATAAACATGACTCAATGGAAGAAAGACAAGTTCTATATCATTCTCTCCCATTGGAAATCCAAGATCAAGAGCATCTATTTCTACAAAAAAGCTCTTGTGAGCAAGCATGGCACCTTTGGGGTCACCAGTTGTTCCGGATGTGTATATGATAGTTGAAATGTCATCTGCACTTGCTGAATCAAGGCGTTTTTGAAGCTCTTTCTCTTTCCCGGATTTTTTACCAAGTGTATAGAGATCATCCATATACATTATATTTTTATCTTTGTCGATTTTAACTGAGTTGCTAAAAACAATTATTTTTTTGAGTGTTTTATTCCCTTTAAAAAATTTCATTACATTATCATACTGAAACTGATCATCAACAAAAATCACTTTTATACCAGCGTCATTAACAATATATTCAGCCTGATCTGCAGTATTTGTTGCATAGATTGCAACTGTGGATCCCTTAGCGCTCATTATTGCATAATCTGCAATTACCCATTCTGGTCTGTTACCTGAGTATACAGCTACCAGTTCTTTTTCTTTAACTCCCAGCTCAAGAAGCCCCATGGCAGCCTGATCAATACGGGCGCCAAAGTCTTTCCAGGAAATCCCCAGCCAGTCATCTCCCTCTTTGTAGTACAAAGCTTTTTTCCCAGCTCCATATTTAGCAATCTGTTCGTGGATCATTAAAGCAAGATTTTTTACTCTCATACCTAAAGCCTCCCTCTTTTTATAAAAATAAATTATATTTATAGCTTAATATTTTAAACAGGTAGAGTCAGTATTTTGAATAGGAATACCAGATAGAATGCCCTGTATTATTAATACAGGAGCAGTTATATTAAAAGTGTCAATCAAATTAATATGTAGTATAATTAATTTATATTTTTTTTATTGCGAATTAAAACAGAATGGTGTTTAAAAAGTTAGGGAATAAATACAGTTTTTATTGACTAATTTTTCTATTAAGGTTAGTAATAGCTTTTGGTGTAGAGCCTGGAATAAATTTTTTTATTATTTTATTAATAAGGAACAGGGATAATCTCCCTGAAAAAAGCAAACTGGAAATATGAATTACATAATATTTGCATTAACACTTGTAATAATTTCAATATCTATTATGATATTAAAATCTTTGCGTATTCCCATGTCCATACGCAAGGCAGAGGATTTTATTGGGCAGGGCGATTACTCAAGTGCAAGTGAAATTGTAAAAATAGTACTTAATAAAAAAAAGGATTACCCTCCAGCAAGGTATATTAAAGCGAGAATATTAATTAACCAGAGTCAGTATATACTTGCGATTTCTGAATTAAACAGCATCCTTGCCCTTTCTGATTTTAGTAAATATATTAGTGAGCTGGAAATACACTACCATCTTGCTGAACTTTATAATCTGACAAAAAATTATCAGAAGGAGATTGAAGAATACAAGGCTATTTTATCATTTAACCCTGATGATATAAAAGGAAATCATCGCCTGGGTCATGCTTTTTATCAGCTTAAAAATTATAAGAACGCAAGGGAGCATCTTCTTAAAGCAGTTATTCTTGATCCTGCATCCACTGATAACTATCTTCCCCTGGGAGTGTCCTGTTATAAAGTTTCTGATTATCAAAAGGCCGAGCAGTATCTGCTTAAAGCATTTGAGTTTAAAAAAGATAATGAATCACAGTTTTATCTTGGCTCTATTTATAAAATGAAAAAGGATTATGAAAATGCCGGGAAAATGCTGGAGAATGCAAAAAATGACAGGCGCTTTTTAACAGGAAGTCTTTATATGCTTGCTGAAATGTCCTTTGAAAATGAGGACTTTGCTACAGCAATTGAATACCTGGAAAAGGGGCTTAACAGCCTGAAGGAAAATGATGAGGAGTCTTTGGCATACAGATATCTTCTTGCTGAATGTTATGAAAATGAAAATAAAATAAAAGAGGCTGTTCATCACTGGTCAAAAATTGAAACTGAAAATCCTAATTATAGAAGCACCAGGATCAAGCTTGAAGCATATAGATCTATACTTGACAATGCTAATTTAATGCAGTTTTTTCAGACATCCCTGGAAGAGCTTCAGCCCTATATAAGGGATATGATAGCAGGACTTAATTTTAATATTGTAAATGCTGAAAGGCTCGCTACCAATGAGTACCTTTATAAAACATATAATATAAAGCGTATAAATGATCCACCCATGCTTGTATATTTCAATAAAACAACAAGAGAAATATCTGAGGGTCAGATAATAGATTTTTATAAGCGCATTAATAATGAAAAGTGTAAGGGAGGCATTTATATTACAACATCAAAATTCAGCCTGCGAGCAAAGGCAAGTGCTTCATCAAAGATGATAGAGCTTTATGAAGGTGATTTTGTTTCCAGGGCTATGGAAAAGATAAATGCCAGAAAGAAGGTTTTGAAATGAAACTGTTTTTTAAAGCAGCAAAAAAATTTATATATATATTTCTTTTTCTTTTAATTATCCTTTCATGCGGTAAAAGTCCTGTTGAAAAATATCAAAAAGCAATTGAAGCGTTTCAGGAGGGTACTCTTGACAGAGTTTCTCTGGAGAGGTTTTTCTTTAAGGCCTTTGGAAAAGAGAAGCCAGGTGCTGAAACCCTTTTTTTTAATAAAAGGGTAATTTTAAACAGCTCAGGTGAAGCAATTGAAATTGTTTTTCCTGAAAAGGCTAAGTTAAAGATTGAGAATAGTATAAAAGGAAATATTGAGTACGCTGACACAGGTAAAGAAATTATCGTTTTGGGCAACAAGGCTTCTTTTTATATTTTTAATAAGGAAGGAGAATTGATTGCTTCACACAAGGTGAATGAAAAAGAAAAAATTGATGCAATTGCAGCTTCAGGAAAATCAGTGTTTTATCTTATGAACTATGAAGTATATTCATACAACTGGGAAACCGGGGAAGCAGCCAGGCTTGTTGAAG
>CAYTLM010000084.1:0-8729 GCA_964438485.1 uncultured Leptospirales bacterium
TTTTGCCCTATTGCGGGCTTGTGCTTATTATGTCAGTTGATCCGGGATTTTATGGACAATCATTTATGCCCATATCTATAAAAAGGATTGAAAGGCTCAAAAAATTTATTGTGGATAATAATCTCAATGACATTAAAATACAGGTTGACGGCGGTATTACCAGGGATAATATTCGGACTGTTGTTAATGCAGGAGCTGAAATAGTTGTTGTGGGGAGCTCTGCCTTTAAAAATGGCAATGTTGTATCTAATGTAAGGGATTTAAAAAAGGCAGCGTTGATTTAATTAGTGTTGACAAAAAAAGAGGGGTAAAAACAATTTACTCCCTAAGTATACTTGGAGGTAGGTTCAGTGTCGGTAAAGATACGATTACAGAGAGTTGGAACAAAGAAAAAGCCGTTTTACAGAGTGGTGGCTATAGACAGTAAAAATAAGAGAGATGGCAGAGTTATTGAATTTATTGGCAGATATCAACCAATAGTAAAAGATAAACAGTTTGCTGTTGATGAAGAGAAAGTGTTGAAGTGGTTAGGTCAGGGGGCACAACCCACTGATACAGTTCAACAATTATTGAAAAAAGAGGGGATCTGGCAAAAACACCTAAGCTCTAAATAATTATTCAGGAGGCGGAAATGAACTATAGTGAACTCGTTGGATATATGGTTAAATCTCTTGTGGATCATCCCGAAAAAGTTGAAATTAGAGAAATTGAAGGCGAAAAGTCAACCATTCTTGAATTAAGAGTAACAAAAGAAGACATAGGTAAAGTAATAGGTAAGCATGGTCGTATTGCCAGAGCCCTAAGGACTATCATAAATGCTTCTGCAACAAAAAGCGGCAAGCGGGTAGTGCTGGAAATACTTGATTGATTAATGGGAAGGAACTTACGCGAATTGCCAGGATTGTAGGTGCCCATGCACTTAATGGGAAGCTTAAAGTTTATGTAATTTCCGATATTCCTGACCGCTTTGAAAAAGGGAGTGCAGTTTTTTTAGAGCTTAAAGAAGGCTTTAAAAAATATGTAATTTCTGATTTTAAAGATTTTAAGGGTTCTATTGCCCTTCTTGGCCTTGAGGGTGTTAATAACAGAACTGATGCTGATATGCTCAAAAACATTGATGTTTATATTGATTTTGAAACAGCGGAAAAAGGGCGCGAATTTCTTGATAAAGATACTTTTTTTTACAGAGATATTATAGGGGTTGCTGTTTATCA
The DNA here is from genome assembly GCA_964438485.1 of uncultured Leptospirales bacterium. GTDB lineage: Bacteria > Spirochaetota > UBA4802 > UBA4802 > UBA5550 > JBBAGC01. The sequence goes on from CAYTLM010000084.1 coordinate 1,215, forward strand.
TAATAATACTTTTTTTGGCAAAGTTATAGATCTTTTTGAAGCAGGTGCAGGCGAAATTCTTGTTATTGAAAATGAAGCAAAAAGGGAAATTCTTATTCCTTTTGTTGAATCAATGGTAAACACGGATCGTATTAAAGATGGTATTATTGAAATAAGCCCTGTAGAGGGTTTACTTGATTTTTAAAATTTACACACTTTTTCCTGATTTTTTTGATACGCCTTTGAGTTCAGGGCTTATGGGAAAAGCTGTAAATTCCGGAATTATTACTTTTAAAATTATTGATATAAGAGAGTACTCGGAAGATAAATTCAAAAGATGTGATGATTACCCCTTTGGCGGTGGTTCTGGCATGGTTTTAACCCCAGGACCCTTATTCAGAGCAATTAGAGAAAATGAAAATTCCGGCTCAAAAATAATATATGTTTCACCTTCAGGTAAAGGGCTTAATCAGACTTTTGCAAAAGAGTTGAGTCAACTGGAGGAAGTTTCCATAATATGTGGACATTATGAAGGGATTGATCAGCGGGTAATTGATACCTTTGTGGATTATGAAATATCCATAGGGGATTACGTCCTTTCAGGCGGGGAATATGCCGCACTTGTTATTGCTGATGCAGTTGCAAGGAATATACCCGGATTTATGTCAAACAGGGATTCTCTTGTTGAGGAGAGTTTTGAATCTGATCTGCTTGAATATCCTCACTATTCAAGGCCGGCAGAATTTATGGGGCTTAAGGTTCCTGATGTTCTTCTTAGTGGGAATCACCAGGATATTGCATTATGGCGTTATAATAAACGAATTGAAAAGACCAAGGGGAATAGACCCGATCTTTATAAAAAATTTCTAAAGAGAAAATTATTAGGGGAGTGATCGATATGGATATAATGCAGGCTATTGAGAAGGAGATAAAACCTGTTGAAAGAACCATTGATTTTGAAACAGGTGATACTGTTCGCGTTCATTATAGAATTGTTGAAGGTACAAGAGAGCGTATACAGGTTTATGAAGGTATTGTTATAGCTATTGATAATAAAGGATTGAGTAAAACATTTACAGTAAGAAAAATTTCTTTTGATGTTGGAGTTGAAAGGGTTTTTCCTGTGTTTTCTCCAAAAATTGCGAAAATTGAAGTTGTCAGAAAAAGTAAAACCAGAAGAGCCAAGCTTTATTTCCTTAGAGAAAGAAGGGGTAAGTCTGCCAGACTTAAAGAGAAAAGGGTTAAATCTACAAAGAAAGAGAGTAAGTCCGCAGCTGCACAGGTAAATAATGCTGAAACGGGTGTCAGGACAGATGTTGCTGAAAACCAGGCTGTTTCTGAAAAAACAGAATAAATCTTCTTTAATTTCTGAAATATACAAATTTTACAAATACATGGGGGTGGATTGATTATGTCCACCTCTTCCTGTTTAAAAGCATCTGTACCTGATTTTTCCATAGAAGCTGAATATTTTTCAAAGGGCTACAGATATATTGCAGGAGTTGATGAGGCTGGAAGAGGGTCTTTGGCTGGACCCTTATCTATTGGCCTGGTAATATATGATTCCTCCCTTTTTTTTAATCCCCCTGAAGATATTTCCTTTTTGATAAACGATTCTAAAAAGCTTTCTCACAAAAAAAGAACTGAGGCTTTGACTCATATCAACAGCTATGCCCTTGAGAAGTGTTATACCTTTATTCCCCATCCTGTTATTGACAAATATAATATCAATATAGCAACCATGATTGGTATAGAAAAATTGCTTAACATGGCTTCTATTAGCCCTGATTTAATTATTATGGATGGAAATTTTAAATTTCAACTGGATATTCCTTTTATTTCTATTTTGAAAGGGGATAATTTGTCCCTTTCTATTGCATCTGCATCTATTGTGGCAAAGGTAAATCGTGATGCAATAATGGACAGGCTTGATTTAAAGTTTCCCAATTACGGGTTTAGCTCTAATAAAGGTTATGGCACGAAAAAACATATTGAATCTATTGAAAAATGGGGAATTTCTCCTGTTCATAGGATGACATATGAGCCAGTAAAGAGTATATTCCTTGATAAGGGGTAGGTTTGTTGATGAAAACAGGAAATTTGGGTAAAATTCTTTCAGTTAACCTCAAAAATAACAGGGAAATTTCAAATGTTGTAAAAAATCTTAAAATAGGACAGGCTGTTTCTGCCAAACTTATAAGCTCAGAGGGGAATAGAGCCATTATTGATATCAATGGCAAAAGGTTAAGGGCTGATTTTGTTAATGGAGTTCCTGATAAAAAGATTATTCAGCTTATTTTAACTGATAAATCAGCACTTAATGTGGTTTTTAAGCTTGCTGATGCAGACTCTATAGATTCTTTTTCTAAAATATTTTCATCTTTGACTCTTTTTTCAAACTTTGAGATTGAAAATTTATCATTGCATAGTCTTATGAAATTTATAAATTCTTTAACGCCTGATATTTTTGAACTTAACCTGTTTTTGCTTGGTTTCAAAAAAGAAGATAAAAAGCAATCAGGACAGGAAAGGTTTTTTAAAATGCTGCTTGAGAAAGGCCTTTCTTTGAGTTCAATTCGTTATATAAGCCATGTTTTATCAGCTAATACACCTTTGGTTTTTATTTCATATTTTATCAATACTCTGGGCTGGAAGAAAAAAAATGCAGATGAAGGAAAATTAGACGAGGATGCTGAAAAGGAATTTCTGAAAATTCTTGAACAGGGTGAGAATGAAATAATCGAATGTGCTATTGATGTTTTTGGAAAAGGGGCATGGGATAATACTGTTTATAGCAACGCATTCATCCCTTATGGAGAGGATTTTATTGAATTTGATTATATTTATTATAATAATTCTTTTTTATGTACAATTGATTTAACATTTTTGGGGCAAATTGATATTATGATTAGAGATTATAATAAGGTTACTGAGATTTCTTTTTTTTCTGCAAATGATGAAACAGAGTCTTATCTTAATAGGGGAAAAAATGATCTGATTAATTTATTAGAGTTGAATAATATTAAAAGTGCTGTAATACAGGTGTATAATAGAAAAAAAATGATTGATAAATTAAACCTGTTAGCTGCTGATTTTTATACTAAAAGTGATTTTGATGTTAAAGTCTGATGACAACCCTGATAAAGCAGTTGCTCTTGAATATGGGAAGCTTGCTCCCCGCGTTCTTTCAGTTGCAAGGGGTAATCTGGTAAAAAAAGTGTTGCAAATTGCCGATGATAAGGGTATTACTGTATACAGGGACAAAGATCTTGTTGAAGTTTTATCAGTTCTTAAACCTGGTGAAGAAGTTCCTGAAAAACTTTTTAAAGCTGTTGCAACTGTTATGGCTTATTGTTATAATATAAATGATAAGTTTAAAGAAAAAATTATGGAATCTGGAAGAATCAATGACTGAGATGAGAAAAATACCAGTGGAGGAACTTAAGCCGGGCATGACATTTAATAAAGCTGTTTATATAGATAGAGAGAATATTCTTGCAGAGCCTAATACCCCTATTACTGAAAATGATATAAAAAAGGTTATGAAATGGGGAGTTTCAGAGGTTGAAACTACAGGAGAAATTGTAAAAACAGGAGAAGCAGGGAAAGATGCTGGAGTTAAAAGTGATGAGGTAATTAGAAAATATGAACATCTTTTAAGCCTTAGAAAAAAAATCATTGAGGTACATGGAAATGCCTGTCATACGATTGATCGCATTTATACTGCAATAAGAAAAGATCAGGAAATAGATTTATCCGGCATTGAAAAAGTTGTTATAGATATAATAGCTATTTTAAAGGAAAACAGCAATGTCTTTCTTTTTTTGAATGGTCTTGAGGATAATAGAAACTATTTAGTTGCCCATTCAGTTAATGTAACCTTTTACGCTTTAATTATTGGCGGAGCCATGAACTATACTGATGAGCAGCTTCTCGAACTGGGCATGGGTACAATTCTTATAGATACAGGTATGACTAAGGTTCCTGTTTATATTACACACAAGCAATCTAATCTTACAGATAATGAATTTCAGATGATTAAGGCACATCCTCTGCATGGATACAAGTCACTTATTCTTTTTCCTGATTTAAATGAGCGCATAGCTAATATTTCTTTGCAGCATCACGAACAATTTGATGGTAAAGGCTATCCAAGAGGACTTAAGGGCAAGGAAATAAGTGAGTATGCCCGTATTGCAGCTATTGCTGATAGCTATGAAGCGCAGATATCCAATCGGAGCTATAGAAAAAAAACCGGTGCCTATCATGCAATGAAGAACCTTTTGGCAAGCGGTGTTAATAAGTTTGATTCAGATATTCTTAAAGTATTTCTTTCACGAATGTCGGTTTATCCCATAGGCTCTCTTGTTGAACTTAATGATAAATATACAGGCATTGTTATAGGTTCAGTAGCAGAAAAGCCTTTGCGGCCTATAATAAAGCTGATTTTTGATGAAAATAAAAAGAAAATAGAGGATACTCGTATTGTTAACCTTCTTGAAGACACATCCAAGTATATAATAAGGGTTATGAATGAAGAAGAGGCTGGAATAAACATTTTTGATGTGCTCTGGTCTTTTTAGTGGATTATTTAAACAATAGGGCAAGTGGCAAGGCAGGAGAGGATAGAGCCTCTGTTTTTTTGAAAGATCAGGGGTTTTCAATAATTGACCAGAATTTCTATGCAGGCCGTTATGGAGAAATTGATATTATTGCCCTCAAAGACAAGCTTCTTGTTTTTGTTGAAGTGAAAAGCCGTAGTAGTGAAAAATTCGGTGGAGGAATATATTCAATTACAGAAAAGAAGAAAAAATCCCTTAGACGTGCTGCCCGGTTTTTTCTTGTTAAAAACAGCATTTACGATTCTAAAGACTATACAATGCGCTTTGATTTGATTTTGATTGAAAATGGAAGTGTTACTTCTGTTGAGGATATTTTAAGATAACCTTTATGTATTTTTAATTATATTAGATTTAATACGATTTGTATGCATGTCCGGAAGTATTGGGAAACATAATAATCTCCATTTTCCCTTCTTCCAAAGGTAACCCCCTAAATCCCCTATAGGGGGACTTGATAAGTTTCTGTTCACGTTTATACTTTATTAAGCACTAAAAATTATAAAGCAAGTTAGTCAGCCCTCTATAAGGGGGCGGCGGAAAAAGATTTCTTAGAGAAAAAATTTTACTCCGCCGGGGGTTTGCTTAACCAGATGTATATGGAAAATAATATTACTTTTCCCAAAGATCCGGAATGAGCCTTATCTGCTTTATAACAGCTTTCATTAGCTCAGTTTGGTTTTTAAAACATTCTCAGGTTGCACACCAACAAATCTTTCTATTTCCTGTCCGTTTTCAAAGAGAATGAGTGTTGGTATGGAAACAATGCCGTATTTCTGTGCTATTGAAGAATTTTCATCTGTATTGAGTTTACAAATTTTAGCCTTTATTTCTGGAGATGCAGTTAGTTTTTCAAGTATGGGGGTTTGCATTCTACATGGTCCGCACCATGGTGCCCAGAAATCCACTAGTACTTTGCCTTTGTGACCAAGAACCTCTGTATCAAAATTTGCCTCAGTTGCTTCTAAAAGTGTTCCCATTAAATCCTCCTATATTCTTGTAAATGTATTACCACTTGATCTGTATATACATTTTTTTTCAATATCTTCTATAATTTTTTCAATAATAGTAAGATCTTTTTCACAGTTTTCAATTATTTTTTGTGTATCTTCTTCAAGAATCCATGCCTTCATTGATTCCGGAGTATTATCTTTATAAAAAAATACATGCTGACTGCTCTGCATTGGTTTAAGAGATTCCGGATTAATCTCGTATTGAACAAATCTTCTTGTTATAAGGTTTGTTTCCATGTATAAATGCTGTTGCAGTGCAAACATGAAAAGCTTGTCCGAAGGTTTTAGACGTATAAAATACTTTATAAAGGTTAATTGACCCTCCTCATAGGTGAAGGTTATTTTACCCTGATCAATTCGCTCCCCTTCCTCAATAGAATAAAACTCTATTGAAGAAACATTTGAACTATCATATGAATATTTCAGCTCTTTATATGGAATCAGGCTATAGCCCAGCTTTTTTTTGAATAGAATTTTTACAGGTTTGTCAGATTCATCTGTATAAATGTATTCTTCAGACTCAATTAGCTGATTTTCATTAAAATGATTTATTTTGTAGAGTCTGCTGGAAGAGTCGTATTCTTTTTTTATTTCTGCGCTGAAAAGCTGTGATGAAGCAGCAAGAATGAATAATAATATTGTAAATCTCTTTAACATTGTAAAGAAACTCCTTTTTGCATTAAATTTAAGGGATACTGAATTAGACAATAAAGTTTCCCATATGTTTCATAGTTATTTTAGAACAACTATAGTACGCTCAATTGAGCGTTTTAATCAATTCGGAGCAATTTGCTTTTATACAGGTTTTTTATCAAGTCATTAATACAATAATGAGATTTTGAAAAAAATCAATTTATCAGGAGATTTTTAATTTTAGCAGGTTGTAAAGATGTTTTTAAGTTGTGTATAATATATATTTATGCTATTGCATTAAATAGTGAGCCTGGCTCTAATTGTGTATTTGATCTGGTAATTCTGCCTGAGGCATTATATTCTCCATGGCTGTTTTTTGCAAGGTCGAATATTTTATTTTGTTGCTCTGGTGTGGGTTTGTAATAAACAGGTTTAGCAAAACCTGAGCCAGTACCCTGAATTTTTTCAACTTTACCATTTGTATAAGCTGGCCATATAAAAGTTTTAGTTTTTACTGGAGAAGTTCCATAAAAGGATGAGGTTCGTATTTCTGATATGCCGGTTGAGATATTCATATTTTTATTTTTCGGCTGAAATATTTTATTCTTGAATAAAATATTTCAATAAAAAAATATAGGTAAATTATGTTCAGTATTTGGTAGCAGTTTAATTTTATGGGCAATGCCATTCCTGCATATGCAGGAATCTTATAACCTTGATTTTTTTAGGAGATTCCGGCAGTGCAGCCACGGTGCCTGTCTATGTTATCACTTTGGCCGGAATGACAAATTTATTTCCCTGAAATTTTACTACTATCCCGTATTTTGTTTGATGCTTATTGTTATCAGATTTAAAATATAGCTTATGTAATATAGCTCTATTAATAAAAACATTAACCTTTTTTTTACAGGTATGGAGGATAGGATAAATGGGACTTTCTGTTGCTTATAAAATATTAAAAGATCACCTTGTTGATGGTGAATTGATTCCTGGAAAAGAAATAGGAATAAAGATAGATCAGACTTTAACCCAGGACGCCACAGGCACCATGGCTTATTTGCAGTTTGAAGCCATGGATATTCCATCTGTTAAAACTGAAATTTCAGTATCATATGTAGATCACAACACCCTTCAGATGGGATTTGAAAATGCTGATGATCATAAATATCTACAGACAATGAATTCAGCATATGGAATTTACTATTCAAAGGCCGGTAATGGCATATGCCACCAGGTTCATCTTGAAAGATTTGGCAGGCCTGGTAAAACCC
>CAYTLM010000085.1:0-8551 GCA_964438485.1 uncultured Leptospirales bacterium
CCATAAAAACAATGCAAAAAGATTTTTCTACCACCCTTGTTATTACAAGTCATGATATGACATGGCTCACAAATGTAACTGATAAAATATGGAAAATGCACAATGGTCAAATTACTGGAACCGGAAATGTTAATATCATAAGCGGACCATGGTTAAAGGACAAAAACAATCTTTTTCAAACAAAGCTTCCAGGCGGAGAAAATATTTATGCAGCAAATCCTCCAGGAAAAGATTCAGTTGCCATACTTCAGCCTGAGGAAATAATTATTGCAGAAAAAGATATTGAAAACATTTCTGCTATGAACAAACTAAAGGGTACAATAAAAACAATGTATAAGGATAAAATGTCTGGAGACATACGTCTGGACATAGAAGTATCAGGTAAAAATTTTACAGCCCTTATAACCGAAACCTCTGCAATAAAAATGAATATACTTCCTGGAAAGAGTATCCACCTTATATTTAAGGCAACTTCATTTACCTGGGCCTGATTTTTTATGGTAAGGCTCTGACCCCTATACCCACAAAACCAGCCTTTTTCTATAAGCATCCTCGTAATTGAGGAATTTATCAACACGTTCAGTAAAGTTATTCCCTAATTTTAAAAAATATTCATGCAGGGTAAATTTTAATGGAGAAATAAAGTGTTCATTAAGATAGCAGTTTATAAAACCTATTTCATTTTTCCTGGGATCCCTGGAAAGTCCTTTTCGCACAGGATTATATCCAATATACCACAGCAACCACAGGAGATATTCTTCAGGATTGTCAGATTCTTCAATTATTGTTGAGCCAAATCGTTCATTCCAGAAAGGACCTGTTTCGCCTGTGTCCCGATTATACTTTTCTGCCATGCGTGCTTTTATATATTGCATTATAAGTGAAATAGTTTCACTATCTTCTAAGGTTCTTATAATAAGATGAATATGGTTTGCAACAGTTTCAGCAGCAATTAGCTCAAAATTATATTTTTCCTGGCACATTTGAATAGATTCAATGAAATATTTTTTCCCATATTTGCTTTTTAGCAGATCCCGTTTCCCGCGGCATCTTGTGAAACAGTGATATGTTACACCTTGGGCAATAGTTCTTAATGGTCTTGCCATATTTTCCCCCTGATTACTTAATTCGTTTAATATTACTACGATTTTAAGGGGGTTTTTTTTGAAAAAAATTTGGGGTCAGAGCAAAAATTTCAGTTTTTTTTGATTTTTTAGAGATTTTTGAATTTGGGGTCAGAGCCCTATCTCTATTTAGATATTTTTTAGAAAATAGAAGTATAAAAAAGGGTCAGAGCCTGGGGATGGGGCTGGATCTGGGTTTTGGCAGGGTTCGGGGTCAGAGCCCATTTTCTAGTTTATATAATTTTAGTGAAATAACACCAAGAAGGGTCAGAGCCTTATACCAACCGCAACACCTTCATTGCATTTAATCCTGAAATTTCTGAAGCTTCACTATCACATAAAGTCCTAAGTGGTTTAAAATATCTTTCCGCTCCTAAAAGAGGAAAATCACTGCCAAAAAGTATTTTTTTACTACCACAGATATCAATTGCTGTTTTATAAACATTATCTTTGTAAAGATAAGGACTTGCTGCTGTATCATAATAAACATTTTTGAAAGCGTCTTTCACCTCAGGCATAAGCTCGTAAAATAAAATCCCTCCACCCCAGTGAGAGAGGATAATTATTAATTTGGGGAATTTTTTTATCAGCTCGTATAGCTGCCCAAAAGGGGTGTTGTATTTACCACTGTAATTATGCCCTAAAGGCTCATTGACGTGAAGACACACAGGTAAATCACATAAAAGTGCCCCTTCAAAAACTTTTTCCAGGAATTTCCAGCTCCCTTTATCCATACCTTCATAAAATGCAACTTCGCCTATACCATAAAGCTCTGACCCCTTAATCCTTTCAGCCTCAATTAAGGGAGATCTGCTTTTTTGAGGGATTGTACCAAAGGGGAAAATTTCCCCTCTGTACTCTGCTGCTATTTTTGCCATATATTCATTGTGATGAGCACAAAACCTGTTATCGCTCCATGCAAAAGACATTGCTACTGCTGCATTAATTTCATTGCTCTTCATGTATTTTTTGAGATCTGCAGCATCAGCCATAACTGATTTTTTAGAATTATAAAGAAGCTTAAATCCCTTATCAATTAAATATTTTTCTCGTGATTTAGAAATTTCAGGCGGAAATATATGAGTATGAAAATCCACTATCATGTTTAGCCTTCTATGAAAATAAAGATTATTCCTCCACTTCAAGATCCTCAGGCTCAATCTTTATTTTAAAATTAAAATTTCTCATTCTCTTATCTTTTTTAATGCCATTCATAAGAAGCTTAAAAAGAGGATCCACACTCTCTAATGGTTTTGTCTTATCATCAGGACAACCATACATAAGCCATCGTATTACTACAAACTCAACACTCCCGAGAATTACTGACCTGATAAAATAAGGATCCTGATCTTCCTTCAATTCCCCTGAAGCAATACCATCCTTTATAACCTTAATCATTATACCATAATAATCTCTCAAATCCTTATAGGTTTCAGTTTCCATAAACTTCTTGTTGGTTTTAAGGGTCATGAGAGATATTGATGCAAAATAAGGATTATCCTGATAATATTTGCACAGATGATAAATCATACCTCGTAGTTTATTTATTGTACCACTTATATAGCCCAGATGTGAATCAAGCATCTGCTTGCTTAAATCAATCCCCTCTATGGGTATGGAAAAAAGAAGCTCCTCCTTTGATGAAAAATATTCATATATTGTTGTATCTGAAACCCCTGTTTCCTTTGCCACATCTGATATTGTTGAATTAGGAAACCCTTTTTCAGAAAAAACCTTTTCCGCAGCCTGGAGAATCTGGTCTCTTCGAACCTCTTTCAATGATTTTACAGTCATGAACATACTCCTTTACACTTTTATTTATATATATAATTATAATTACTCTGGTATTTTTTTAAACAGTCTATATTGTTATATCTTAAAGAAATACCACTTATAAATTAAATTGAATTTTATTACCCCTTAGAGTCAAGAAAATTTTTAATAATCCAACCCTCTCTTAAATAAAGCCAAAAATATAAAATTATCATCTGAAATAAGTACTGGTAAAATGCTATAAAATTTATTATATTGCATATTATCTGTTTATGTGAAATGCTTTCTAAAAAAGGAGAAAATGATGAAAAAACTTATTCCTGCTTTAATTTTATTTGCTGTAATTATTTCCGTAGAATTTATGTACTCTGAACCTCTTGCAGTAAGTAGTGCTATAGCAGTAAGCAGTGCCATATCCTCTGTTAAACTCTTCACAAACAGGGCTGAAGTAACACGGACATCTGACCTTAACCTGAAAAAAGGAATGAACACCATTGTAATAAATGGACTCCCTGACAACCTCTATGACTGGTCTGTAAAAGGAACTTTACCTGAAAAGTTCGATGGGAAAATAATGTCCATTGAAATATCAAAAGCAGCCTTAATAGAGAAGAAACAAAAAAATATTCAGGTTATTGAAAAAAAACTGGAGGAGCTTAAAGAGCTTGATTCAGAGCTTACTGATGAGCTGGCTAATATAAAACAACAGGAAAACTTTCTTGATTCAGTTACAAAATTCACTGAACAGGAAGCGTCAAAGGAGCTTTCTACACGAATTCCCCAAACTACAGTGTGGAATAATACAATGGATTTTATAAGCGTCAAAAAGAAAAACATTATGACTTCCAAAAGAAGTGTGCATAAGAAAAGGAAAGAACTGGCAAAAAAAATCCAGAAGCTGGAATTTGAACTTAACCAGATTGCAGGTAACAGTTATTACAACAGCTATATGGCGCTGAACAGGGCGATCGAGAAAAATACAGCTTTAATGGAAACACAGCAATATGGAGATCTCTCTGAGCAATATGGAATTCAGCAAAAATCCCTTCTGGAATCACAATCCGAAATGGATACTGAAAAACGTCTTATGCTCACTATCTTTTCTTCAGAAAATAGCACAGCTGACTTTTCATTAACATATATAATTCCTGACACATTCTGGAACATGAAATACGATTTCAGAGCCAGCAAAAACAGGAATGAAATAGAAGTTATTGTTTATTCAGAAATCTTCCAGAAAACAGGCGAAGACTGGAAAAACATAGACCTTAGCCTTTCAACATTAACACCTGTAAGCAACATAAATGTTCCCCAGGCGCCATCCTGGTATATTGATGTAAGAGAGGAGTTTCCAACGGTCAGATCTCACTCATCCACAAGGGGTCTAGGAGCCAGTGTTACAGCTGCAAAAGATTCTGCTCCAGCTCCCTCCAAAAAATCTGCCCCCATACCTGAAACAAAAGTTACGTCAAAGGGGCTGAGCATGGAAATAGCTTTCCCGGTAAAGCAAACAATAGAGTCATCTGTAAGCTATCAGAAAAAATATTTAAAATCCTACACTGTTAAAACAGGGAAGAGCCTTGATTTCTTTTTACAAACAGTTCCACAGATGTCATCCAACTCCTACCTTATAGCTAATATAGCAAACTCTACTGAGCTGCCCTGGCTTGCAGGGGAAGCACAGATTTTTTTTGAAAATGAATTTATGGGAAAGCTGAATCTTCCTGACACACCTATTAATAAGGAAAATGAACTGGTTCTTGGTATAGATCCTTCAGTAAAATCCAGGAAGGAACTTGTAAACAAATACGAAGATAAATCTGGTTTATTTGGAGGAAACAGAAAAATCATATACACGTATAAAATTACTGTTGAAAACAGCACAAAAGAAATTAAAAAAATAACAGTTATAGATACTATCCCTGTATCAAGAAACTCGGAAATTAAAGTTGAGATTGAGCAATCCAGCGTTGCACCTCTTAATGATGCTGAAACAAAAAAAACCAGCGACTATGCCAAAGGCCTACGAAAGTATGTTTTAAACATGGAACCTGAATCTAAAAAAGAAATTACATATAATGCAGTTATTATTTTCGATAAGGACCTGAATATAACCGGATTAAAATAGGATAGAATAGATGCGAAGAACAAAAATAATATGCACACTTGGCCCGGCAATAGATGACCGGGAAATTCTTACAAGAATATTCAAATGCGGACTTGATGTGGCACGGATCAACTTTTCTCATGGTACATACGCTGAACACCAGGAAAGAATAGACCGCTTTAAATCAGTTCGCGAAAAACTCCAAAAACCAGCGGCCCTCCTCCTTGACACAAAGGGCCCTGAAATAAGGCTTAAAAACTTTAAAAACGGAGGAGCTAGCCTTACAAAAGGAAAACAGTTTACCCTTACAACCAGGGATATAGAGGGTGATGAAAATGGCGTTTCCGTAACATACCCTGGACTTCCTTTGGATCTTTCCAGAGGAGACAGGGTGCTTATAGATGATGGCCTTATTGAATTAAAAGTAACAGAAATAACCGCAACTGATGTGGTATGTGTAATTATAGATGGAGGAGAGGTAAGCGATAAAAAAGGGATAAATCTTCCTGGAATTACAGTTGGAATCCCCTTTCTCAGCGATACGGATAAAGAGGATATTCTTTTTGGGATAAAAAACGACTTTGATTACATTGCTGCTTCCTTTGTTCGCAATGCTGGTGATGTAAAACAAATAAAGGCTTTTCTTGATAAAAACAAGGGGAGCTTTATAAAGGTTATCTCAAAAATAGAAAACCAGGATGGAGTTAAAAATATTGATGAAATTATCCGCATAAGTGACGGCATTATGATAGCCAGAGGGGACATGGGAGTTGAAATTCCCTTTGAAGAAATACCTTCTCTCCAGAAAATGATAATATCAAAAACAGTAAATATGGGGAAACCTGTAATTACAGCTACACAGATGCTTGACTCAATGATTCGAAATCCCAGACCCACCAGAGCAGAAATAACAGATGTGGCAAATGCCATATATGATGGAACAAGCGCAATTATGCTTTCAGGTGAAACAGCTATTGGCAAATATGCAGAACAGGCAGTTGCTACAATGGCAAAGATTGCTGAAAAAACTGATACTGCCATTGACCTTATAGGCGATTTTGAAAAAAGAAACAGAACAATTTCCAGAAATGTTACAGATGCAATAAGCCATTCTACATGCTCATCTGCGCATTCACTTGATGCAGCAGCTATTATTACAATAACAAAATCAGGGCACACATCAAGAATGGTTGCACGATACAGACCGGGCTGCCCCATTATTGCATCCACACCCCTTGAAAAGGTTTACCACCAGCTTGCACTAGTATGGGGCGTGACGCCTGTTCTCACACAGGAAGTTTCCAGTACTGATGAAATATTTGAACAGGCTATTGCCAATGTCTTTAATACTGGCATGCTTAAAAATGGAGATATTGTTATAATTACAGGAGGAATCCCTGTTGGAGTAAGCGGTACAACCAACATGATGAAAATTCATGTTGTAGGGGACATTCTTGTACAGGGCAGATCTGTGGACAAACTCTCTACAACAGGAATACTCTGTGTTATAGCTGACAATAAATCATCTATTCAGGACTTTAAAGGCGGTGATATTCTTGTTATTAAAAAATCTGATGATGATATACTACAGCTTATAAAAAATGCCCTTGCTGTTATTACAGAGGAGGACATGGCCGATTCACAAGCTGCAATTGTAGCAAAAGCCCTTAACATCCCGATTTTAACAAATGCTTACAGGGCTACAGAAATACTAACAAGCGGCATAGCAGTAAAAATAGATGGAGCAAAGGGGATTGTTTTCAGCGGCCAAAGTTCCTGATAAAAAGATTATCATAAAATATTTTAGCAAAGCAAATATTATTATCAAATCAGGAGACCATAGTTATGGAAGGGAAAAAAGTAAATGCAAGCAGCATAACCGTAGTACAACAAATGAACCAGATGGACGCAAACCTTGCGGGAAATGTCCATGGTGGAGTTATAATGAAGCTCATAGATAATACAGCAGGTATTGTAGGAGTACGCCATACAAAGTCGAATGTTGTTACAGCCTCAATTGACCGTATAGATTTTCACAGCCCTGTTTTTGTAGGTGACCTTTTAAGAGTAAGTGCAAGTATAAATCATGTGGGAAAAACTTCCATGGAAATAGGAGTGCGTGTTGAAGCGGAAAATGTTGTATCAGGAGAGGTAAGACACACAGGTTCAGCATACCTTACATTTGTGTCCCTGGATGAAAAATTCAAACCCAAACAGATTCCGCCTTTAATTCTGGAAACAGAGGATGAAAAAAGAAGAAACTGTGAAGCTGAAGAAAGGAAAAAACTGAGGCTCATGGCAAAGAATATGGGAAAAACCAGGTGCAACTGATATTTCAGGCTGGTATATAAAATTCCGGGAAGATATATATTCTGCTCCCCGGAATTATTTTTTAAACATATCTATCTTTTTTCTGCAACAATTTTAATCAGATTATCCACGGTTTCCTTAACAACAACATCTTCAGAAGCCCTGCAATAGACAGAATATTTAAGAGTCGGGGCTTCTACCACCCAATAGTTTTTGCGTAAATAATCTGTCCTGAACTGGAGATAGTAACCTTCAGCATTTTTACCAAAATTATAAAGTGCGGCAAATTTATTTGTTTCATCAATTTCAAAAAACTTTGCCTCATATCCATAAACATTTTTTTGCACGGATTTGGAATCATTCTCTGATAAAATGAACTCAAGCTTATCAGCTGAATTCATAGGATCCGCGTATTTCCCGTTATATACTGCACCTGAAATAATTTCTCTTTTAAGCTGGGCAATATCAGAATTAAAAAATCTGGAATCTGATTTTTTACCTTTTTTAATCTTCTTAAAATTTGGATAGTATTCCACAACTTCATCAATAGAGTTATCACTTCCTCTATCTATAATCATTACCACCATTTTCTCCAAGCCGGAAAAATCACCAATAACAATCACTGTGTCTTTCTCTATTGACTGGAGGAAAAAATAATCCCTGTTATCCGCTGGCACAGGAAAAAGCTTTATCCTGGCACTGTTTAAAGGGCTAACCTGTATGCTCTCTAAATCTGCATAAACCATTGATGCTGCAAATATTAAAAGCAGCACCAGAGTCTTCTGTAAAATTTTATTTTTCATCAAAGCACCTCTTGTTTTCAATTAAGTTTTAAAAGACTATCCTTTAACTTGGACAGGACAGCTGAATATTCTTCAAGTTTTCCCTTCTCCTTTTGAATCACTTCTTCAGGAGCCTTTTTAACAAAGCTTTCATTTGAAAGCTTTGCCTCAACCCTTTCAAGCTCGGAAGTTACCTTGAGTATTTCCTTCTCAAGCCTGCTTTTTTCCTTATCAATATCAATAAGCCCCTTGAGAGGCATAAAAATCTCCACATCAGGAAGTACAGCCAAAGCATCTGTCTTTTCAGGGGTGTAGGCAGCATCAACAACAATGCTTTCAACTTTGGCAAGAGCCTTTATATGAACTGCTTCCCTGTTTGCAATCTCATTTATAATAGCCAAAGAAGTTTTAAAAACAACATCAGCCTTTTTATCAGGCGCTACATTCATCTCACC
>CAYTLM010000086.1:0-8469 GCA_964438485.1 uncultured Leptospirales bacterium
TTTCCTTTTCCTTGTTTTTACTGATTCAAAATCTATTCTTAATAGTTCAATATCAGCTTGAATTAGCTTAACTTTAAGCTTGTCTCCAAGCCTGAATACACGGCCGTTTCTTTGACCAGTTACAGTGTATTCAGCTTCATTGATGTTGTAGTAGTCGTCCTTCATATTTTTAAAGGGGATCATTCCTTCTATTGGCATTTCAATAAGAGAAACAAATAGCCCGTATTTTGTCATTCCACTTATTAAAGCTTCAAACTCCATTCCCAGGCTGTTTTTTAAAAGGCGGCAGGATTTAATTTTAATTAAATCCCTTTCAGCTTTTTGTGCTACTCTTTCCATTGTTGAAGATTTTTCTCCAGCTTCCAGGAGCTGGTGCATATTATATGGCGGTGCAGATGAGTCAATAAAAGATTTTAAACACCTGTGCACTATTAAATCAGGATATCTTCTGATAGGGGACGTAAAGTGAGTATAGTCAGGAAATCCAAGGCCAAAATGTCCCAGAGGTTCCGGCCCATAAAATGCCTGCATCATTGATTTGAGTATTACCAGGTTTACCACCTGCTCGTATGGTTTGCCTGCAACTTTTTGCAGTACTTCCTGAAGGTTGATGTCTTTATTATTTCCTGAAATTTTAATTCCAAGCACCTTCATGAAGTCTTTCAGGGTTTCCATGCTTTCATCGCTTATTTTTTCGTGAACCCTATAGAGTGTGGGAACAGATTTTTCTTTTAATTCCCTGGAAACAGCTTCATTTGCACTAAGCATACATTCTTCTATTAGCATGTGACTTTTTAATCTCTGGGCAAAGCATATTTCTTTTACCTTGTCCTTGTCATATATAATTTCCTGATCAGAAAGATTAAGGTCCAGCCTTCCAGAAGAGTTTCTTTTTTTATGAAGTGTTTCAGCAAGCTTCATCATATTTCTTAGATTAATATTAAGCGGGCCAGTTCCCTTTTTTTTCAGGATTTTATCTGCGCTTTCATAGGTGAGCCGTTTGTTAACTTTTATTATTCCTCTGAAAGCCTCAAATTTTGTCATATTCCCATTTACGTCAAAAAGCATTTCTGCAGTAAGGGTGTGTCTTTTCACACCTTCCTGTAAAGAGCAGATTTCGTTTGATATTATTTCAGGGAGCATTGGAATAACCCTGTTCCCAAGGTAATAGCTGTTGCCTCTTTTAAAAGCCTCCTGATCCATATCTGAACCTTGCTGAATATATGCAGATACATCTGCAATGTGCACATAAAGCTTTGTTGTTTTTTTATTTACTTTTATAGAAAGTGCATCATCATAATCCCTGGCTGTTTCACCATCTATGGTAATTGTGAAAAGCTTTGTATAGTCCTTACGATTATTCAGCTCCTTTTCCGGAATGAGTGATTCAGGATTTATTTTATTATAATCGCTGCTGTAGGAGTCAGGCAGGGAGTGTTTGATTTTTATTCTGAGAAAATCGAATTCCTCATTATCATCGCTGTATGTTTCAATTATTTTGCATTCTCTTTGCCCTGAAATTAATTTTCCTGTAAGTTCAATAATGGCAAAATCATCCGGCTTAACATCCTTTCCTGTATTGCTGCATATTGCTTCCATGTCAGTCTGGGAATCAAGGAGAGAGAGTATTGCTAAAGAACCGGTTTTTTTTTGAATTTTTGCAGCATAAACAAGCTTGTCTTTTTTGGTGACTCCTGTAACCTTTCCGTAAAAAAAACCTTTTTTGAAGTCAAAAATTTTTATATGAACACGGTCATTGTTAGATGCAAAACCAGTGTCATTTTTTTTTATAATAATATCATCTTCATTGAATCGTGAAATAGCATCACCAGAGGTGTTAATTTTTATTTCATTTTCAAATTCAAGAGAGCCGATTTTTTTAAATCCCTTCTTTTTTTTGATTAGATATCCTATGGAGATTAGGGCAGTAAGGGTTTCTTCAATTTTAGAAATATCTTTTTGGGGCTTGTAGGGAGCCTTTTTTTTTGCACGGCCTTTTTTTACAGGTTGTGGTTTTTCATTTTTTTTTAAAATAATTTCCTGGAGCGATTTTCTGGTGAAAACCGGAGGAAGAGTTTCTATTACTGAAATGACCTTTTTATTTGATACTGTCATAATTATGCGTTTTCAGTCTTTGATGTATCGTCTTTTTTATCATTTTTATCTTCTTTTTTTTCTTCTGCATCAGGTTTGCTGGATTGTTTGCTTTTGATCTCTTCCAGTGTTTTTTTTATTTCATTGATTTTTGCTTTCAGATTGTTAATATTATCCAGATCCTCAGATATACTCTTATCGTTAAACATTATAGAATCTTTTCCAGCTTCATGAAGATCAACAATACTGCTGCCTATTCTGGTTTTAAAATCTTCAATTTCAGATAACGCCTTTTTTATTTCAATGTTAAGCTTTGCTATATGGGTAAGGCTGTCGGTTTTACTTACCACTTTTTCTGTGTATTTAAGAAAGGAACGTTTAATATCTTTAGTAATGCTCATTTCATTCTCCAGTATTTTTGTACTTTAACTGCTTTGTTTCAAAGATAAAATAATCATCAAAAAAATACCTGATTTTGTCAATCAATAGTTTTGATGAAAGGATTTTGGGGGTATTTGAGATAGTGTTTTTAAAATATTCGTATTGCCCCAAATTTTTCTTGAAGCATCCATAATTTTTTTTCATTAATGATGTTCTTCTGTGTTTTAACACTCGCAGACTAAATGATCCATCAACCAGTTTATTTGCTATTTAAATCTGGTTTTGTAAATTGTAAAAAATATTAAATTTTAATAAATAAATGTTGAAAATACAATAAATAGTTGTTAGATTAGCCAGTATGTTGATTAAATGTACACATACTGGTTAATATGAATAATTTAATATTTCAACTACCTAAGCATCCTTTTGATTATTTATTATTGTCAGATTTATTAAAATCATACTCTTATCCTCGAAATAAAATTAATTCATTAATTAAAAAGGGTATAATAATTCGGATTAAGAAAGGTTTATATGTTCTTTCTCCCGAATTTGGTGGTAATATTGATCATTATATATTATCAAATCTTATTTACGGTCCTTCTTATATTTCTCTTGATTTTGCTTTGTCATTTTGGAATTTAATACCAGAAAGAGTTGAAATTGTTACCTGTATGACAAATAAAAGAAATAAATCATTTATAACTCCTGCAGGAAAATTTACATATAAATATATAAATGATAGCATTTTTTATAAAGGAGTAATCAGGCAGGAGAATAGCAACGGCAGTTACATGATCGCTTCAAAAGAAAAAGCTTTATGTGATAAAATAGCTTTATTGACAAAGATAAAAGAGAAAGATTTGGATATTTATCTTAAGGACGATTTAAGAATTGATTATGAAGAGCTAAAAGGATTAGATCTGGGTTTATTATGGGATATAGTTGATGTTTATTATTCCAGGCCGGTTAAGATATTTGTTAATTGGTATATTGAAAATTTTGTTGGAAATAAATAATGAATAGTTCGGTACAGCAGTTATTACAAAAATATGATCTTCATTCAGAAAACGATTATGAAAATGCAATTAAAGAGATAGTGCAACAGATAGCTTTACTTGGATTGTGGAGAGCCAAGTTTTTTGAACATGCAGCTTTTTATGGAGGTACTGCTTTAAGAATATTTTATGGATTAAGGCGTTTTTCAGAAGACCTTGATTTTTCATTAATTGAGAAATCTGATAAGTTCGATTTAAATAGTTATATTAGTTCAGTTGAAAAGGAATTGGCTTCTTTTGGATTTAAGGTTGAGGTTTTGAATGTTCAGAAAAATGTTATGACTCCGATTGAGTCAGCATTTATTAAAGGCAATACACGTAAGAATCTTATGTATATCCAGGCTCCTGCTGAGGTAGTAAATAAAATCCCTTCAAATAAAAAAATAAAAATCAAATTTGAAGTTGATACTGATCCTCCGCCCAATGCTGAATTTGAAGTAAAGATCCTTTTAAATCCACTGCCATTTGCAGTAAGGATTTTTACACAGTCTTCTCTTTTTGCAGGTAAATTGCATGCTATTTTATTTAGAAATTGGATTAATCGTGTTAAAGGGAGAGATTATTATGATTTTGTATGGTTTATTAGTCAGAATATTCCCTGTCATGTAAATCATTTAAAAGCAAGAATGGTTCAATCTGGACATTTTAAACAAGATCAAAAGTTAGATTTGGATATACTTAAAAACATGTTAATAGAACATTTTAATAAAGTTGATTTTATCCAGGCTAAAGATGATATTTTGCCATTTATTAAAGATCAGCATGAACTTGATTTATGGGGAAAAGATTTTTTTATAAGTTTGGTAGAACGATTACAAATTGCTGGTTAAAAAAATAAAGCAGCATATATAAAAAACTCGTTACCATCGGTAACGAGTTCGGACAACGTACATAATGGGTGACCGACGGGATTCGAACCCGCAACAACTGGAATCACAATCCAGGGCTCTACCATTGAACTACGGCCACCATTTTAAAGCTACAATACTCTTATAAGATAAGATGCTTCTGTCAAGATTATTTCAGATATATTATATCTTAAAAAAGGTGTTTCTTTGGAAACACCTTTTTTATGCACGCCCGACACGATTCGAACGTGTGACCCACGGCTTAGAAGGCCGTTGCTCTGTCCAGCTGAGCTACGGGCGCATTCTGATTTTGGGAAAAACTATATTCGGGGCGAGAGGATTCGAACCTCCGGTCTCATGGTCCCAAACCACGCGCTCTACCGGACTGAGCCACGCCCCGTTGGAACGAATGTCAACTTATTATACAGATGCATTGTGTCAATGTTTTTTTAACTTGATATTGTCATCTTTAAAAAAATCTCTTGTTTATTTAAGCTTATGAGGGATTTTGAAAATACAGGATAAAATGATAAAAGAACCAGATGTGGGTATTGTAAATGATCCTGCTTTTGTTGCTGATTATTGTGATGTGAAGTTTTTAAAGCCATCTTAATGAAAATCCTTTAACCTGTTTTTTTATAATAATAATTGACACCATTATTTATCTGTTTTATAATAAATCAATAGTGTTAGCTGAATATGAAAATCTATCCTATAATATAAAAAATATCATAATAAGGGAATCATGAGCATTAAAGAATTTAATTTTGATTTAAAGCAGATCAGATCTTTTATAGAAGTTGTTAATGAAAAAAGTTTTACTAATGCTTCAATGAACCTGAAAATAAGCCAGGCTTCTATAAGTCATCAGATCGGTCAGATTGAAAAAATGCTGGGTGTAAAACTGATTATACGAAGCAGCCAGGATTTTGCTTTAACAAGGGAAGGTGAGATCTTCCTCAAGTATTGTGACAAGCTGAAAAACGATGTTGAATCCTTAAAGAATGAGTTGAGCACAGGTACTTTTGGCGGCACTATAAGGATTATAGCGAGCTCTATTCCTGGCACCTATATTGTTCCATCTATTTTATCTTCTCTTAACAATAATAACGCCGGTTTTTATTATTGTCTTGAAGTTGGAAATAGCAGGGAAGCGATTGAAAAAGTCAAGCAGGGTGATTCAGATCTTGCCATAGTGGGTCGTGAAATAAAACATCCGGGCCTTAGCTATAAAGAGCTTGTTGATGATGAAATTGTCCTTATTGCTCCTCTAGGACATAAGGGGACAGTGCAGATTGATGATATTAGGAAAATTCCCTTGATAACAAGGGAGAGTGGCTCTGGAACAAGAAATACAATAGAATTATACCTCAACAAACTTGGAATAATACCTTCTGAACTGAATATCATTATGGAAACAACTTCTTCTGAAAGCCTTAGGGAGGCTGTTATTAGCGGACTTGGTTCTGCTTTTATTTCAGCCATGGCAGTAGAAAAAGATTTAAAGCTCAAAAATCTGGAAATAGTAAAAATAAAAGGTGTGAATATCATAAGACCCTTCTATGTAGTTACATCTAATATCAGGGTGCAGCACGAACCTGTAAAGCTCTTTCTTGACTATGCTTCCAGATATAAAAAATAAAATTTTCATAGTTCCTGATTAATATTTAAACAGAACATTTTATATTCTCTTTGCGGATGATATAATCTCTTTTGAATTATTGATTTAATAAATTGATAATTTTAATAAATTAAGCTTGATCAATTTTCTCATTATTTGTAATATTGATATTAAATATTATAAATAATTCGTGAGGTTTTTATGGGGAATTTTTTAGCTTCGCGCAAGGGAATAATCCTTGTGGGACTGGTTATTGGTGCTATAGCAGTTACCCTTCAGAAACTTGGTAACCCTGCTAATATGGGTATATGTGTTGCCTGTTTTGAAAGAGATATTGCCGGAGCTCTTGGTTTGCACAGAGCAGCTGTTGTTCAGTACATGAGACCGGAAATTATCGGCCTGGTACTTGGTGCATTTTTGGTTTCAATATTTACCAGGGAGTATCAGCCCAGGGCAGGTTCCTCCACAATAATTCGTTTTTTTCTTGGCGTTTTTGCAATGATCGGCGCCCTTGTTTTTCTTGGTTGTCCATGGAGAGCTCTTCTCAGGCTTGCAGGAGGGGACTGGAATGCAATAACAGGTATTGCAGGATTAACCACAGGTATAGGCTTTGGTGTTCTATTTCTTAAAAACGGTTATAGTCTTGGCAGGACCTACAAGGTAAACAAGGCTGCGGGCTGGGTTTTCCCGGGGCTAATGCTCGGGCTTTTTATAATGCTGATATTCAAATTTAAAGTATCTGATGCAGGTCCGCTTTTCTTTAGTGAGTCAGGTCCTGGTTCACAGTTTGCTCCTCTTGGTGTAAGTATTGCTGCTGGTCTTTTTATTGGGGCTATTGCGCAGAGAAGCAGATTCTGTACAATGGGATCCATTCGGGATGTGCTTATGGCAAAAGATTTTCATCTTATGACAGGTATTATTGCCCTGTTGATTTCTGCAACTGTATTAAATTTCGTATTTGGCCAGTTTAAACCAGGTTTTGAATCCCAGCCTATAGCACATACTGCTCACTTGTGGAATTTTCTTGGGATGGCACTTGCAGGACTTGCTTTTGCCCTTGCAGGAGGATGTCCGGGAAGACAGCTTATACTTTCAGGTGAAGGCGATTCAGATGCTGCAGTATTTGTAGTTGGAATGATTGTTGGAGCAGGAGTAAGCCACAACTTTCTTCTTGCAAGCTCTGGTGCAGGACCAGGCGCTTATGGTCCGGCAGCTGTAGTGATAGGGCTGATTTTTTGTGCTATCATTGGATTTACCATGAAAGATAAAATGAGTTAAGAAGGAGAGTTCTATGTCCAGTCAAGTTGACGCAAGAGGACTTTCATGTCCTCAGCCTGTAGTATTAACACAAAAGGCTATTAAAGATGGGAAAACATCTTTTGAAGTACTGGTAAGTAATGTTGTTTCAAAAGAGAATGTAATCCGCTGTGTTCAGAATAATAAAATGAAGGCAGAGGTAGTTGAAGATGGCGATGAATTTAAAATAGTAGTTTCAAAATAAAATATTTTTTATGGTCAGGGGAAGTTATTTCCCCTGCCATAAAAGTTGGATTTACCTTTTTTTGTCATTTCGGTTTTGCCGCTTTAATTTGTGAAGCAAACATGAAGTTTGCCTGTTGGCATAGAATCGTATATTCTAATAAAGCTGGTCAAATAGCGGAATCTCCTGATTAAAATAGTTGTATGACAAAAGAGTAGTTAAATTAAATTCAGATTTTTCCCAATAAAATACTTGTTTTAAAACTGCAATCATAGCTTATCATCATAAATATTAGAAGTATTATTTCAGGAACAGAAATTATGGCAGAATATTCAGTAATTCTATTTCATTCAAACAGCTATTCCATCTGGACTTCAAAGGAGTTAAAGAAGCAGGGTATAGAACATAAAATGGTTCCAGTCCCGCGCCATTTAAGTTCAGATTGCGGATATTGCGTAAGGATAAAAAAAGATGATACTGAACTAATCCAGCCGCTTTTGATTGAAAAAGGAATCGAGTTTGATCAGATTGTTGATATATAGATTTATAAGTTCATTCAGGATCTCTGGGAAAAGTAATATTATTTTTTCTATACATCTACTAAAGTAAGCCCCCTGTCCCCCAGAGGGGGTACGTATAATAAAAACTTTGAGCAGGCTGATAACTCAAAGTATTAAAACGATTTTTTGTATTGGTTATTTCATAAAAATTTAAAAATTGTATAATGACATTAGAAAAAAGAATATATTAGTATAATATTATGAATAAAAAATAAAGATGTATTGAATTATATTGAAATATTTATTAGAAAAATAAAAATTAAATTATCAGAGTGATAATATATGAACTCGTGCCCCCTTTGGGGGACAGGGGGAATGAAGAGTTTTATGTTTCTAAATAATCTGGAATATATATAGATTTTTATTAATAGTAAAGAGGATAGTGTATGACAGAGAATACCTGCAAGCCGCTTAATATGCAGCGATT
>CAYTLM010000087.1:0-8131 GCA_964438485.1 uncultured Leptospirales bacterium
AGTCTAATTCTGTTCCAGAACAGCCTGAGGCTAAAATAAAAGGGGATTATACTGATGGACTCCCTGATCAGGATGTGCCTGAAGAGGATTTTGATGATGGTTCAGTAGATCTTTATTCAGAGAAGTCATGATGTTTCAATTCACCAAGATAGGGAAAGTATAAAAAAATATTTTTTAAAAAGGCTTTTCTTTGTGGTTTAAAATTCAATATTAAGAAAGGCCAGGTCATCATTTTGCTGGTTGTCTGTATCAAAACTTGAAATTTTTTGTAGAAGAAGATCACAAAAATCTTTTTCTTTTAATTCCCGTTTTTCCATGATAAATTGACCTGTCCTTTTTTCACCAAATTCTTCACCCTCCGGGTTTTTAAGCTCTGTTAATCCATCAGTATATATAAAAAGCCTGTCTCCTTTGTTTACATTAATTTTTTTTTCTTCATATTCAACGTCATCTGCTATTCCAAGAAAGAGTCCAAATGTATCAAGAGCAACTACCCTTTCCTTTGATTTCTGATAAAATAAAGCCCTTGTATGCCCTGCATTTGTGTATGTAAGGCAATTGTTTTTTTTGTCATATACCAGATAAAAAGCTGTCACATACTGTGTGTCAAGGAGAGTGCCCCTTAGGTGTTTGTTTACTTCACTAATGAGTCCAGCAGTACTTGTAAATTTATCTGCATAAATGCTGAAAAGCATTTTTGACATTGTCATAACAAGTGCAGCTGGAATGCCATGACCAGTTACATCTGCTATTACAAAGGCTGTTCTGTTGTCGTCGATTTTTATGCAGTCAAAAAAGTCCCCTCCAATATCATCAATCGGATGGTATACTCCACTTATTTTAGGGTATTCTATATAGGTGAAGTCAGAGGGAATAATATACTCCTGTATTCTTTTAGCTGCTTCAAGCTCTCTTTTAATAATTTCATTTTTCTGGTATAGTTCAGAGTTGGCATCTTTAAGTCGTAGCAGGGAAATTACACGTGCAATAAGCTCATTTTCGTTCATAGGCTTAATCAGGTAATCATCAGCACCTATGTTTAATCCTTTTATTTTGTTGTTTAGATCTTCCAGGCCTGTCATAAAAATTACAGGGATAAATTCTTTGGTTTTGATGCTTCTGAATTTTTTTAAAAATTCAAAACCGTCCATTTCTGGCATTATTATGTCAACAAGGATAAGATCATATTCTCCAGTTGAAATTTTTTCTAAACCTTCAAATCCATTTTCTGCTGTATCAACCATAATGTTTACAGGCGTAAGGGTTTTTTCAATAAAAGTTCTGCTTAATTTGCTATCATCAATACATAGAACGTGCCATTTTTTTGAGGATATTTTTTTTATCAATTTAACTTTTCCCCTTCATTCTTCTTGCATTTATACTAATTATAGACGCTATGATTCTTTTTTCAACTCATTTTATGCAGGTTATTACTATAATGAGAATACTTTTTTAATGTTCTTTCAGATCAGTGAATCTATTTCTTCATTCATGAGTTTAATTGCATGAACTGCTGCTTTGCCATAGCTCATATCCTTGTATTTTTTCCATGCAAAGTTGATTGAACTTGACGCATTTATTCTATGTATTCTGTAGTCAGGGAATTGTTTTAGAATTGCCATCACCTCTTTTATGCTTCCACCTTGAGTGCCCACACCAGGAATAAGATAGGGTATTTCTTTCCCGGAATTTATAAAAAGGGATGAAATTTTTTCAAGCTGCTCAGGGTATGTGGCACCTATTACAGAGCCTATGCCTGGATGATACCATTGTAACAGTTTTTCAGCTATATACATATAAAATTCTTTATCAGCAATTTTTATGTCCTGAATTTCAGTGGAGCTTTTATTTGATGTTTTTGTTAATATATAATATCCTTTATCAGGATACCCTGAAATAAAGGGTTCAATGGAATCATAACCCAGGTATGGAGAAAGCGTGACTGCATCAGCTTTGAAAAAATCAAATGCCTCTTTAGCATAGGCTCTTGCTGTTGTGCCAATGTCTCCCCGCTTAACATCAAGAATTACCGGGATGTTTGCTTCTTTATAAATTTTTATTACTTTTGCAAGGGATTCTATTCCATCAATACCGTATTGGGCATAAAATGCATAGTTTGGTTTTACTGCTCCAGGATAAATATTTTCTTTAACAATGGAGTTAAGAATATTTTCATAAAACTTAAATATAATTTCACCCGGGCTGCCTTGATCTTCGGGTATGTTTTCCAATACAGGATCAAGTCCCATGCACACTATGCTTGAATATTTTTCAGCGCTTTTTTTCATCAGTTCAGGATAGTTCATTTATTTTACCTTTTAGTATTTTTTTGTATATTTCATAGGAATCATCATCAAATAGTATAAATATGGTTTTTATCATATAATTTTCATTTTTCATAAAATCAATCACAGTATCAATAGCTATTTTAGCAGCTTTCTCCTTGGGATAGCCATAGACACCTGTTGATATTGCCGGGAAAGCAATTGATGAAAGATTCGCCTCCTTGGCAAGCATAAGGGAGTTTATGTATGAGTTTTTTAATGTTTCTGCTTCATTGTTTTTTCCGCCCCTGTAAACAGGCCCTGGAGTATGAATTATATATTTTGCAGGCAGATTATATGCACCTGTAATTCTTGCTTCACCAGGGTTGCAGCCTCCCAGTTTTTTGCACTCTTCAAGGAGTTTTGGTCCTGCTGCCCTGTGTATTGCACCATCAACTCCGCCTCCGCCAAGAAGTTTGGGTGCTGCAGCATTTACAATTGCATCAGATTGTTCTTTTGTAATATCTCCTTTTTTTATATGAATATAATCAGCAATATTTTTCATTTTCAGGATACCTTTCCACAGTCTGTAACCCTGTTTGCAAGCAGTTCCATTGCGTGAGGTATGGCTTTTTCAATAAACTCCAGGTTTTCCTTTACAGCCTTTGGGCTTCCTGGAAGGTTGATTATAAGACTATTTTTTCGAATTCCGGAAACTGCTCTTGAAAGCATTGCATGGGAAGTTATTTCTAGTGATTTTTGTCTCATGGCTTCTGCAAAGCCTGGAGCTTCTTTTTCCAGCACAGCTTTAGTTGCCTCAGGGGTGTTGTCCCTTACAGCAAAACCTGTGCCCCCTGTAGTAAGAATCAGGTTTATTCCCTTATCTGACATTTTTATTAAAGCCTCTTTAATATCTTCAATGTCATCAGATACAATCATTTCATCAACAACCTTAAATCCCATTTTGTTAGCCCATGTTTTTATTACAGGGCCGGAAAGATCATCTCTTTCTCCTCTTGAACTTCTGTCACTTACTGTTATAAAACCTGTGCTGGTCAATTTAAACCTCTTTAATAAAAAAATTTAAAATAGAATAATTAGATTAAAACCTGCTTGATTATTCTTCAATTCAAATTTATTAATATTTTACAATAATTTTATAAACTTAATGGATTCTTTTTCTGTGACTTAGGAGGCATTCAGGAGTTTTATGGTTTATGCAGTAATTCTTGCAGGTGGAAAGGGTTTAAGGCTTAACTCATCTATTCCTAAACAGCTTTTAATTTTACAGGGACGATCTGTACTTCACTGGTCTGTTGATACTTTTATTAATTCTTCTGTTATAGATGGTGTGTTAATTGTCTGTGAAAAAGGGATTATGGATGCAGTTAAATCACAGTTTCCTCAGGATTTATATCCGGGTGTTATAGCCTATGTTCAAGGTGGAAAGGAAAGGTATGATTCCTCTTTGAATGCTTTAAATGCTTTTAATTTTAATGATGATGATATTATTCTTTTTCATGATGCTGCACGCCCTTTTGTAACAGAAAAAATTATTGATGATGTTGTTTTTGAAGTAAAACGTACAGGTGCTGCAGGAACATATATCCCTGCTGTTGATACTGTTGCTGTTATTTCAGGCGGAATAGTTCAGGATATACCTGATAGACAAAAGCTTTTTTATGCTCAAACACCACAGGGATTCAGATTTGATATTATCAATAAAGCACATAAAAAAGGCGCATCATCAACTGTTACTGATGATGTATCAATGGTTATGAGCCTTGGTCATAAAGTTGCAATGGTTCCTGGAGATGAATTTAATTTTAAAATAACTACTGATTTTGATTTTTCTGTAGCTCAATTTATTGCTCAGATATATGAAAAAGAGGGTCAGTTGTCAAAGGCGTAACCAGCTGAAAATACCAGATTCCCTGTATGGATAGAACCTGCACTGCCATTCATGTATGTTTTGTTTTTATGAGTCAGGTTGTATTCAGGGCTAAAGCTTAAATGACAGGCTGTCCATTCAATGCCACAGGATATATAAAGCCCGCCACTAAAATATGCAACAAAGCTGAGATCAGCCCCATAGGCCAGACCATTTACACTTCGGTTCATGCTTCCGCTATAGTTCTTTTCTTTAAGAAGGATTTTAGCAATTGGAGTAGCTGAATATTTGCCAATATAGTAGCCTAAAAAAGGTGAAAGTGTAATATCCCACATCTTTCTGTTTGTTAGGTGAAATGAGGGGCCAGCTGTCAGGACAAAGCTTTTAAAAAGGCTTTCGTTCCAGTTTTTATAGTTTGATCCAAACAGGGTTCTTTGTACAACTGAAATGCTTTTTATTCTGGTTTTAGCACCAATATAATCCAGGGGCATATATTCAAAATTTATTCCATAATCGTATGATAGATGGGTTACAGTTAATTCTTTTGTTGTATCTATGCCTGAAAAAGAATAATTTTCATCTTTTAAAAATTTTTTTTCATTGGAAAGCATATCCCCAAAGGGAATACCTATTCCAACTACTGCTCCCAGGAACATCTGCCCCTTGTGAGCTCCTTCAGGGGGCTTGTCAAGTTCTTCAAATTTAGACCCTAAAACAGGGGCAAGGGATGATAAAAACAGAATAATAAATATTAATATTTTTTTCATATTTTATCGTATATATAAAAACCGCGTCCGGTTTTTCTGCCCAGGTAGCCTGATGCAACATATCGTTTCAACAGGGGGCATGGCCTGTATTTTGTATCAGAGTAGCCTCTGATCATCTCTTCGCCAATTGCAAGTATTACGTCAAGTCCTACCATGTCCGCTATTTCAAGGGGACCCATGTGCAGGTTAAGCCCTTTTTTCATTGTTTTGTCTATTATTTCAGGTTTAGTTCCTCCCTCATATAAAAGAAAAACAGCTTCATTGATCATTGGATAAAGAATCCGGTTAAGATAAAATCCAGGATAGTCCTTTGCTTCAACATAGTCCTTACCCATTTTTTTAAGAAAGGTTTTTGCCATTTCCACTGTTTCTCTGGTTGTAAGAAATCCAGGTACAATTTCTACTAAAGGGAGCACCCTTGCAGGATTAAGAAAATGAAGGCCTATAATTGATTCAGGTCTGGTTGCAACAGAGGCTATTTCTGTAATTGATATTGATGATGTGTTTGAGGCAAGCACTGTGCTGGGACTGCATACTTCATCCAGCTCATGGAAAACTTCCTTTTTAAGGTTTAAATCTTCAAAAACAGATTCTACAACCAGGTCAACATCTGAAAGCTCTTCCATGTCTGTGATAATGCTTATTGAAGCCATTACCCTTTCGCTATCCCCTTCGTTTATTCGTTTTCTTTCCTGGTAATCTGCAAGTCTTGAGAATATTGTATTAAGTGCATTAAGTGATTTTCTTTCATCAATATCATATATTTTTACATTAAATCCTGCTTCAGCTGTCATCTGGGCAAGATCAGTTCCCATTGTGCCTGCTCCAACTATACCAAGTTTATTCATGAGCTTACCTCTTATATGTTTTTTTGTAATAAGATAGGGTATATTGAATTTTATCAAGAATAAAATAATTGACTTAACTCTTTATCCTGAATAATATTTACTGTAATGAATTTTAAGTATTATGATTTTTATATCGTTGGTTTAATGGAAATTTTATGAAAGATATTGATAAAACAAAAGACAATATTCGCATTACTGAACTTGATGACATTCAAAGAAAAGATCTTTTTGATAAATTTGTAGATGCTGGAGGAAAGGTTGTTTCTGACAGGGAAAAAAAACGTGCCCTTGCTATTGACAGGGAAAAGCAATACGAATATAGAAACAGGCTTGATGATCATTATAGATCTTTGAAATCCAGGAATAGTGGTTCTACTGAGGTAAAAGGCAGATCAGTATCTGTTGGGACTTCTCAAAATATTTCCTCAGGACTTCTTTTTGCCGGTTTCAGGATTAGAATGAAACTCCGTTTTCTTCGTGTTACACCTTTAAGCACTGTTTATTTTAATAAAAAATTTTTAAAAAGTTTTTCAGAGGATTATAAGCCTGCTTTGATTTCCATGCAGATGATGTATTACCATTTTTTTAAAAAAAATCCTTCACAGGGAAGGCGAATAACAGATCGCCTTGATAAAATAAGTACTATCTATTTTGATGTAATTGAAAAAATAGGAGAACTCTATGATCAGATGATTATTGATCAAATAACCATGCACTATCAGAACTTTCCTGATGTTCCTAAATCTCTTTCTGATCTCCGTGATCCTCTTATGTCTCTTTATCGTTCTCTTTTTATACTCAAATCCTATGAAAATATTATATATAATGCCTTTGATAAAACTTTAGAAATTGACAGCAATATTAGTGAGGGAGGCTATCAAAAGTATAAAAGGAAGGATGTAAAAAATGCACTTTATGTTATTTTTTATAAGCTTTATCCCAGACTTCATGCCCTTTTTTGTTTTTATCAGAATGATATATATTCTGACTCTGATACTCTTATTGATGGTATACTCGCTATATCTGAATCGGAAAAACCAGGGAGCAGAATGAAGCGAGTTTATAAAGGAAAGGAGACATCGGATGGTTTTTATTCTTCTGATGAAAAAACGAGTAAAGAGGAATTAGTTGAAATAGATGCTGCCCAGCCTGATCCCTATCTGCGGGATGGACTTGCTTTGTTATCCAGTCTCGATTTTCCCGCATTGCGCAAGTTGGATAAAAATCGTGTTTATGAGTATGTTGATGATTCTGATAAAATATTGATCTGCTATCTTATTTTTCTTGAATTTGAATATGAGTACTCCTTTGTGATGACTACAAATAAAATCAAATTTAATGTGGATTTTATTGATAATGTTAAGGTTGATTTTAAGACAAAGTTGCAGGAATTGTTTAATGATATGCGCAAGTGTTATGAGGCTTTTTTTGCTTATGCTGATAGCTATGCAGCTTATAGTAAAATTAAGGTTCAAAGGCCTATAGGGAGTGATCAGTATTATGTATATTCAAAGCGCCTTGATGATTCTATTAAGCGGAAAGATCAGGTTGGGAATATGGCCAGGATGATTCTAAGGTCTTATATGGACAGGCTTGGATCAGAGCTGGAAATGCTTATCACAGATATGGATACAAAACAGAGGTTTATTGAGAACCCCCAGGATATACTCGATTTTACTGTTGAGATAGAAGGCGATAAAAAGCTTCATAATAAAAAAATTTATGAAGCAATGAGGATCATTTATTCTTTTGTTTTTGCCCTTGTATGGAGGCTTGGTCCTGAAGGGGATCTTTCAGGCAAGATTGATAATTTTGATATTAGCAAATCATCATCAGGAACAGAAGAACCTGAGGTTAAACAATTTTTAAAAGAGGAGGGGATATCTATCCTTGATGAGCTGGATGATATTGTTTAGCCAAATCTTTTTGTTTTTTAATTTCGATTAGCCTGTCTTCAAAAATTAATTTCCTTATATATAAAATTTATCATTTTGTTTTGTTATAGTTGTTATGATATTTAATTTCATTCTTTAATATTTATGGATAAGGGATTTATGATAAAAAAGATTACTTTGTTTGGCAGAGTTCAGGGTGTTGGGTGCAGGGGGTATGCTATTTCCTATGCCAGAAAACTTGGCCTTTCAGGAGCAGTTTCTAATATGCGTGATGGTTCTGTCAGGATTATAATTGAAGCAGAGGACATGGGTGAGGTAAGGCTATACGTTTATTATCTTATAACTAATCCTTATAAGTTTTATTTTCATGGTCGTATAGAAAGATATACTATTGAAGATTATTCAGGTTCCATTAGAGGAGATTACAGCTTTTAGTTTTTGTCAATACGCACAGGTTTAGGTACTT
>CAYTLM010000088.1:0-7934 GCA_964438485.1 uncultured Leptospirales bacterium
TAAAAAGAATTTCTCCACCCTTTATTAAAGCAGCTGAATTAAAAAGCATTGGCTCCTTTTCATAATCAAAATCAGCAAAGCCAATTATAATATGGCTTTTAATTCCTCTGGAGAAATCTTTAATCTTTTCAAGAGATAACAGGTTGTCTTTAACAAGTTTTTTATTTTCAAGAAGATCCATGGGTGGGTAGCCGATTGTTGACAATTCAGGGAACACGATTAAATCTGCACCCTCAACATCAGCTGCTTTAATAAATGACAAAATTTTATTCCTGTTTCCTTCAATATCAGCAATAACAGGATTAATCTGCGCCATGGCAATCTTCATAATAATATCCTCCCTGAACAAAGACAGATACTATTATTAACTCTATTCAGCACAGTCAAGAGCTTTACAGGAAAGTGTTTTGTTCCATCTGCGAAAATCCACTTACTCAGATTTTCGCAGCAAGTACAGCAGCACCAAGCGCACCATTAATCTGGGCATTTTCACTAACCTCTACTTCAATTTCCAGCTTGCGCTGCAAAGCAGTTACAACACCAATATTCTTTGCCACACCCCCTGTCATCATAAGAGGAGCTGTAACACCAACCCTTTTTGCCAGAGCAGAAACCCTTGAAGCAACAGAGTCATGAATACCTGCAATAATATTCTCCCTTTGCTCCCCTCGTGAAATAAGGGATATCACCTCAGATTCGGCAAAGACTGTGCATATACTGCTTATCTGTGCCGGATTCTTTGACTCAAGAGAAAGAGAGCCAAAATTATCCAGCTCCACCTCCAGGGCATGAGCCATGACCTCAAGAAAACGGCCTGTACCAGCAGCGCACTTGTCATTCATGGCAAAGTCTTTTACTCTGCCATCCTCATCAACCACAATGGCTTTGCTGTCCTGCCCCCCCACGTCAATAATCGACCTTATGCGCGGATCGGTAAAATGAGCACCAGCAGCATGACAGCTGATTTCAGTTATCGCCTTATTGGCAAAGCTGATATTGGCTCTTCCATAACCTGTGGCTATAATTTTATCAATCTCATCTAGTCTGATTTTAAGCTTAGCAAGAAGATCATCCATTGCTGATCTCCCTGCCTTTTCAGCATTGTAGCCTGTAAAAACAATCCCTGTACCCAGTATCTCCCCATCTTTTACTACTGCCACCTTGGTGGTAATTGAACCTATATCTATCCCTGCTGTGAGCATAATCCCCTCTGAACATCAATATTTAATTAAACCGCTGTTGTACCGCCATCAACCACTATGGTCTGCCCTGTAATAAAATCAGCTCCTGCTGATGCAAGAAAAAGCACAGGATGAACCACATCCAGAGGCTCGGCGATTCTGCCAAGGGGAATACCCTTTACCACATGCTGACTTATATCAGCATTAGACCAGAAGGGCTTGCTGAAATCAGTGCGTACCATTGCAGGAGCAACAGCATTAACATTAACATTAAAAAAAGCAAGCTCTGATGCAAGAACTTTTGTCATCATCTCAATACCTGCTTTTGCAATTCCGTAAATCCCCATTCCGGGTGCTGCATTTCTGCCTGCAATAGATGATATGCTTACAATTTTACCGCTCTTTTGCGCTTTCATAATTTCCGCAGCTTTTCTGGAAACAAGAAATGTGCCTGTAAGATTGGAATCAATAATCTTTTGCCACATTGCAGGCTCTGTTTCAGCAAGTGAGGGAGTAAAAAGATTCATCCCCACATTGTTGATAAGCACATCTACCCTGCCAAAGTGCTCCATTGCCTTTTTAAAAAGAGCATCCACATCCTCCTCTTTAGCAACATGAGCCTGCACAGCAAGAAGCTTATCCCCCCCATTCAATGCTGCAACAGCACCATCCAGGGATTCCTGCTTGCGGCCGCATATAAGAACCTTTGCTTCTTCTTCCACTAAATAACGGGCAATCTCAAGACCTATCCCTCTGCTTCCTCCTGTAACCAGAACTACCTTATCTTTCAGATTATAATTTATTCTCATCTGGCTCCTCTCTTGTCTTTTATGAGTTCCATAAAGGCATCAATCCTTGTGGAGATCTGACTTTCGCTAAAACTCCTTTCATCACACATATCTGCTTCAATAATAAGAGATGGAAGATTCCTCTCCTTTAATACTATTTTCTGAATATCATACTGGCCCAGCGAATAGGGCTTACAGCTTCGATTTGAATGAAAAATTATGCCATCCACATCATACTTGTCGATCATTTCCAACACCATCTTTGCCATTTTATCCGTGCCTATATTGAGGAAAATAGAAGAGTAGCCCTCAGCCATGCTTGTTATAAAATCATTTTCATCAAGCAGATCCACCTGGGCGCTCCATGCAGATGTATAGGTGTCAGCCACAAGACAGGCATCATGAGAGGCAAGCTTATCAGACAACCATCTGGTTTTATACCACACAGGAAGATTATCCCAGAGGAGGCGGTACTTCTCCCGAGGCACAGCACTTATCCCCTCCTTAGCTCTTTCCTGCATTTCAACAAGAAGTCCTTTATAGTAATCCACGCACTCTTCAGTACCTCTTAATGTTACTATAAGTGCCAGATGAAAAAAGGCATCAAAGGCACTTATGGGTGCAGGCTTGTTTGCAGATATAGAAAGCACATCACGCCATAATTTCTGCGCTTCCACAGAAAGTTTCCCTACCTGGATCATCCTGTCATAATCAAATTTTTTACCGCACTGCTCTTCAAGAAAAGCAATATATTCATCAATCTGCGCCCTCACATATTTTCTTGCACCATCGCTAATCTCTGTATGAACAATGGGAGTATCAAAAATGAAAAGAGGCACATTATACTTACGCGCCACGACCTCATACCATTTAAGCACTGTACCACATATATTGTTGCAGCATATCAGCATATCAGGTTCAGGAAGACCGCCAATAGGGCCACCCTTTGTTTCAATCTGTCCTATGTCACCCCTGGCGTATGAGCAGAGATCCTGTGAATAGCCCATACCTTCAGCAATCCCACAGAGCTCAACACCCATCTTTGATGCACC
The DNA here is from genome assembly GCA_964438485.1 of uncultured Leptospirales bacterium. Classification (GTDB taxonomy): domain Bacteria; phylum Spirochaetota; class UBA4802; order UBA4802; family UBA5550; genus JBBAGC01. The sequence continues at coordinate 3,022 of CAYTLM010000088.1, forward strand.
AATCATGGCACCGTAATTTTCAGGGTAAACAGGAATAATATCCATTACAAGAAGCGGTTCTACAGGGCCACCACTGGTAATCCAGGCAACCTTTTTATTGTTCTGCCTGGCTGTTTTTGCACCTATATAATAACGGGTCATTATATCCTTCATTCTGCCCAGGCTCTTGATCTTACGCTTCTCTTTTTCCACATCTATAATTTTATCTTTACCAGACATACTCTACTCCTTAAGGTTTTATTGGATTCATCAGAACAGCTATAGCATCTCCATAAAGGCTTCAAACCTTGTTTTAAGCTGTCCATGGGGCGGCAGCTTGTCCTCAACCTCAAGAAGCATATTGGCCACCCCCTTGTCAGCAAGTATTCCCTTCATGTAGGGATAATCCCAGGAGTGGGGATCGCAAAATTTCAGATACATAAAAATTACCCCCTTTGCCTTATGATCAGCACTCAGTGCTGCCAGGTTATCCCCCCTTGAAGTGTTTGATATATGCTTGGCAGGGCAGATATCCCTGCTACTGTATCTGTCAGCAAGGGCTTTTGCAGGATCTCCCTGAGATGAAATTTTCCCTTCAAAATAACGAGAGCCTGTACAAAGATCATCCCATACAACCACACCACCAGATTCCTCAATTATATTATAGATATCAGGATGGTTGCATATACTTCCTGCAAGAATAAGTCTGCTTTTATCAGAAGCAGGCTTTGCTGCTTTACCACTCTTAATATAGTCAATAACAAGAGGAAGTTTTTTCAAAAGCTCCCTCCGTTCCATAATCATGGCCCCTTTAATAATATAATATGTATCAGCACTGCTTATGCAAAAGGGGTCTTTACTCCTGAGGCTGTAAATTTCTTTAAGATAGGCCCGATTTTTATTATAAATATCATTTGCCTCTGCAATCTGATCATCACTTACAGAAACTGAAAGACCGGACTCAAGGTCACCACGAAACTTTTCTATCACATCCCTCATATACTCCCTGGCACTCTCAGTATTCAGCTTTACAGGCATAATAACATCACTAAAAAAACTGAATGAAGTATTCATCCTCCATATATCAGATAAACGCTGTATTGAATCGCAGGTGTGAGGAAACACAGAGCCATCGAGAAAATTCAGATTGCCATTTAAAGCCTCCTCCAAGGCCCCCCGGACAAGTGAGCAGCTATAGGTCTGCAGATGAGAATCGGCAAGGTGAATATTCTCACTGGTACCAAAGAGCCTCAAAGGATGAGCTCCTGCAGCAAATATAAGCTCCTCAGGTGCATAAGTACAAAAATATCCAATAATTTTTTTACCCTCATCAGCTTTCAGCTTTGCCGCATACCTGTAGGGATTTAACACCACATCTTTAAATTCATCTATAACATTCACATTAAACTCCTTATAGTAAATAATAAATCCGCCGCAGATATAAAAACAATACCTAAATTACCGCTCACCGGTATATTTCCCCTGCTGCCTCAATTTTTCCACCTCTTCATTTTCAAGCACCTTATATGCCACCTTCCCTACCAGGGTTTTTGGCAGATCATCACGAAATTCAATTTCCCTGGGGCAGCTCCACACAATAAGGGTTTCTCTGCAATGCTTAATAAGCTCCTTCTCCATTTCAGGTCCGACCTTACTTTTATCCTTTAAAACAACAAAGGCCTTCACCCTCTCAACCTGATCCTGATCCGGCACGCCTATAACACAAACCATATCAACATCACTGTGCTGATAAAGACGGGCTTCCACCTGGGCAGGATAAACATTCATCCCTGAGGATTTTATCATTCTCTTTTGACGCAGTTTAAAATAAATAAATCCATCTTCATCCATTGTGCATATATCACCTGTATGCAGCCACTCATCCCCATCAGCATGCTTTTTTAAAACACTGGCTGTCTCCTCCGGGTTGTCAAGATAACCTAACATCACAGCAGGCCCCTTAACACAGAGCTCGCCCTCTTCACCAAAGGGAATTGCATCAACAGTATTCATTCCCACAATTTTCGCATCCATATCAGGAAAAGGAATACCTATACTGTTTTCCACATATGTATCAATAGGAGTAGCACAGATTGCAGTAACAGCTTCTGTAAGCCCATACCCTTCAAGAAGCTTGACACTCCCTCCCTTATTCTGAACAATATTCTCAAAGCGATCCTTCACAACTCTGGGAAGTGTATCAGCACCGCTAAAAGCAGCTTTAATACATCTTAAATCCGCATTCTGGAATACCTGATTTTTATTCAAAGCCTCATAAAGGGTGGGAACCCCTATAAGAAAAGTAGGCTTCTTCTTTTTAATCAGCTTAGCCACATCATCAGGAGTAAACTGGGGCACCAGAATACTTTTACCACCGCTCATAAAACAGGCATTAACACATACGCCAAGGCCAAAACCGTGAAAGATAGGAAGTATTGCAAGGATAGAATCATCACTTTCAAGGTTCCCCCAGGATGCAACCATAAGCCCATGAGAAACAAAATTATAATTGGAGAGCATAATCCCCTTGGGTTGCCCGGTAGTACCACCACTATAGAGAATAACAGCCATATCATCAGGCTTCATGTCAGATTTTTTTACCCTGGTGTATTTTTTAGACATAACATCTTTCCACCAGTAAAAATCAGGGTCAGAAGGAACTTTGGGAATTTGCCTCCCCTTTGTTACATGAAAGCCAAGCCGCATCAGAGGATTAAGATAGTCAGGAATGCGCGCAAGAATAACCTTTTCCAGATTTGTCACATCCATAACTTTTCGAAACTTCGCGTAAAAAACATCAAGCGTAAGGGCAAAACGGCTTTTACTTACATTTACATAAAATTCAATTTCACTCTCTGTAGAAAGGGGGTGAATCATACTGGCCACAGCACCAAGCTTGTTAACAGCATAAAAACATATAACACCCTGAGGTGATGTGGGCATAGAAATTGTTACACGGTCACCCTTTTGCAAGCCCATGTGCGCAAGCATATCAGCACACTGGTCTATCTCTTCAAGAAATTTGCTGTATGTACCTGTATAACCCATAAAATCATAAGCAATTGAATCAGGGCATCTTTTTACTGTTTCCACAACACCTTCATACATAGTTATCCTGGGATAATCAATTGAGTGAGGCGTTGTTCCATAAAATTTAAGCCACGGTTTTTTTTCGTGCATACTCCCCCCCTGTAATTATAAAAATAATTGACAGTGTACGCCAATAACGTACACTGTACCAATACAGTATCATAATCAATTAATATGTCAAGAAAAAAGGATAAAAATGGGCTTAGACATAAAAAATACGAAAAAAATAATACAATCAGTTAAAAGAGCTGGAGATATTCTGTCTCTATATATAGACAATAGAACCCTGGGCATATCTGATCTAGCCCGAAGCCTTTCTCTGCCTAAGTCCACAATTCAGGGACTTGTTACCACACTTGCCCATATGAACTACCTGGAAAAGGATCATTTAACCGGAAAATACCGCCTTGGACCCAGACTTTTTCAGTTAGGCATGAGCTATGCGGCAAATATGGATATGCTCACTGCAGCACAGGTCTGGATGGAGCGCCTCTGCTTTAAATTTCAGGAACCGGTAAATGTAGGCATGCTGGTTGGGAAAAAAGCTCTTATTCTATTTAGAGCAGAGCCTGATAAAGATTTTAAAACATTTCCTCAATCAGGAACAATCATCCCCATCCATACTTCCTGTATAGGAAAAATTCTCTTTGCCAGCATGACTCCGCAAAAACTGGAAGAGTCCCTTAAAGATTATAATTTTGAACCTTTAACAAAAAACACAATTATCTCAAAGACAGAATTTCTAAAAGAACTTAATCTGGTGAGAGATGAATGGGTCAGCTTTGACAGGGAGGAAAATTTTATAGGCATGGCTGGCATAGGTGCCCCCATATTCAACCACAGTGGTCACATCATTGCGGCATTTGCCCTTACTGGTAATGCTGAACGAATCAATGAAATGAGGGAATCGATCATAAAGGAAGTCAAAAACACTTCAAAGAAGGTCTCTGCCCAATTCGCATTCAGATGAGAATATATATGAAAAAATATTTATTATCACCCAACTGGAGGAGCAATTGCGAAGTCACCCTCAGGATAACGTATTATAAAAAGAAGAAAGGGAATCTGTCTGCCATCTTTCAACACAGCATCACCTCTCACCTCTGCGTAACAGATATCAACAGCATAATCAACATTAATGACAACAAGGCTTTTGAGCATATTTAGATCAGCAACACCCTCCTCAACAGCAAACGCTCCCACAGGAAGCTGCATACCTTCAATTATATACTGATGGTCTCCTACCCCTATAGACATCTGTTCAAGATAATTATCCCTGTCAAAAAAAGTAAGCACATAATCCCAATCGCCACTTTCTACAGCCTTAGTGAAACTGGAAAGAAATTCCTTTAGCTCCCTCTGATCCCCGTACTGAGACTGTGCAGTATTATTTTCAGAAATATCCCCTGGCTCTGATAAAAGAGTCCCTGTTTTACAGGACAATATTAAAGGGAAAAACATAGAGATAATAAAAACCAGCTTCAAGCTTCTCATCTGAATACTCCTTACGAACAGTATAATTGCAACATAATCAATAATAAGCAGTACATAATTATGTATCAATAATTTTTTTAATCATTTAAATTTTAACAAAAGGATTTCTTTTTTATAAAACTATTTTCAAATCTAAAACTTGACATTTTATCTTCTCTTATTTATTTATGTAAAACTAATCTAATAAAAAAAGGAGAGGTTCATGATCCAGATAAAGAGATTGAAGGATCTTTCACCTGCTGAGCTTGATGCCCAATTTAACAGATTTGGCGAAGATTTTAGCTCCATAATGATCAACACTGTAGTCCCCATTGTAAATGATGTAAAATCAAAACGTGAAAAAGCAGTAC
>CAYTLM010000089.1:0-7863 GCA_964438485.1 uncultured Leptospirales bacterium
TAAAAAGAGTAAGATCTTTAACAAGGGGATTTTTATCCCTTATTGCACAAAGTATGCATTCAACAGCTGGCTTTTCCCCTTTAACATACTTTATTTTTTCTGTATTAAAAAGATAGCTCCTTTCCACAAGATATTATTTCCTCTTTGCATACATATAAACAGAATAAACAAGAAGTGTTAATATAAGCAATAAGCCAAAACCAACCATCATCCAGTAAAGAAAAGTCATTCTTTTAACAAAGTCCACCCTGTCTCCAGACTCATTTACAAGCTCATCAGCTGTAGATAAAAGATACCTTTTAAGCAGCTCAGGATCCCTTATTTCATGTGAGTATTTTAATGCAAAAAAAAGATTTTCCGCTTCAGCATATCTTTTTTTTATAGCATCAGCTTCTATCTGCTCGCTAGTCAAAAAATCTATATTGGCTTTTACTATTGAAAGCATCTCCTCCAGATGAATAAGCTCTTCAGGTTTCACTGGATTAATCGCTGTATTATCCTGGCTTAAAAGCCCGGAGTATATGGAAAAAAGAAAAATAATTACAGGGAGTAAAAATATTTTTTTCATACAAATGTACCCCTTATTACTTAATACCCCTTTCAGGGAAGAATAATATTATGGAAGTTCATAAAATAAACAAAGAGATTCATACATATACAGGTATATATTCCTGCAACATAGTCATCGAGCATTATTCCCAACCCCCCTTTAAGAGACTCAACATTGCGGGCTGGAAAGGGCTTGATAATATCAAAAAGCCTGAACAATAAAAAAGCCACTGCTGCACCTGTAAATGAAAATGGGACAAAAAGAATCCCTATCCAATATCCCATCATTTCATCAAGTACCACCTGCTGTGGATCCTTGCCCTTAAAAAAAACCTCAGCTGCATCACCAAGCTTTATTGAAGGGTATATGAGAATAAGTACAATAGCTATATTAAGATATATTATGGAACTACCAAGCAGATTCCCTAAAAAAATATTTTCAAGAATATAAAGTACCATTGCCACAAAAGTCCCTGCTGTACCAGGAGCAACAGGGCAGTAACCTGAATAAAATCCCGTAAAGAAAAATTCTTTTACTTTCATTTTTCCTGTAATTCCTTATTTTTTTTTCTTTCAGGTAAAAAGAGCCGCCAGTTAGTCATAATATATCTTATCCCGGAAAGGGCTGTAAGAATTGTTACAGCAAGCATAACCCAATATGGGGCAGACTCAGGAGCAGGATATATTCCTTTTTTTCTCACAACATATATCATTATTATTATTACTATAGACATCATCTGAAAGGCTGTTTTAAATTTTCCAAACCTGCTCGTTCTTAAAGATCTGCCCCTTTTTATAGCCAGCATTCTCATTACAGTAATTAAAACATCGCGGCCTACAATTATAATAATCATCCATGAATCAAAAATTTCAAAATTTTTATCAAGAACAATAATTGCAGTTACAGCAGAAATAACCAGAACCTTATCAGCAAAGGGATCAATAAACTTTCCAAACTCTGACTCCTGATTAAGAAACCTTGCAGTCCATCCATCAAGAAAATCAGTAAAAGCAGCAACCATAAAAACAATCAGAGCAAACGTCCATGATTCAACAGTTTTGATAGTAAGAAGATATATAAATAAGGGGATAAGGATTATCCGTAAATAAGAAAAAAAATTGGGAATATTAAACCACTCTCCGGGAATTTTCAAAGGATCTCTCCAATCAGATCATACTCATAAGAATCCGTAACTTGTGCACGCACAATACTATTAACCCTCCCGGAACCACAGGTCAAGTAAAAAACACCATCAACCTCAGGAGCATCATAAATGGAACGCCCCATAGAGGTATTATCATCTATTACTTCCTCAACAATAACATCAACCTCTGTACCAATAAGAGACTCCAGCTTTTCTTCAGAAATATCCCTTTGAAGAGACATGACAGCATCAAACCTTTTCTGTTTTTCTTTAGCTGAAACATTGTCATTAAGCAAAAATGCCCTTGTATCATCTTCAGGTGAAAAGGTAAAACAGCCCACCCTGTCAAGCCTGGCTTCTTTTAAAAACTTTATAATTTCATTAAACTCCTGTTCTGTTTCCCCAGGATAGCCAACCATAAAAGTTGTTCTTATAACAATATTTTTCACCCTGGCTCTGAGCTTCTTTACCAGGTCAAGGTAAATATCGTAATTCCCCTTTCGCCCCATTGAAGAGAGGATTCTGCTATTGATGTGCTGAAAGGGAATATCAATATAAGGCACTACTTTTTCATTATGAGCCATAAGATCTATAATCTCATCAGTAATATTATCAGGGTGGCAATACAAAAGGCGTATCCATTTAAGCCCCTCTATTTCAGAAATCCTGTTAATAAGGTCAGGCAGATTAATCCCTTTCCAGAAATATGAAGCAATATCCTGGGCAATAATGATCAGTTCAATAGCGCCCTTTTTTACAGCTTCAAGTGATTCTGCATAAATAAATTCAGGATCAAAGGATTTTTCCCTGCCCCGAATTAATGGTATGGCACAGTAGCTGCAATTATTTGAACAGCCGTCAGATATTTTTATATAGGAATAGGGAGGATTGGAAAAAAGTTTTTCCCTCTCCGATTTTATATTATCAATTTTAATATTAAATGCAGCAGCCATTTCAGGAACAAAAGAAGAATCTACTATGGGATACAAAAAATCTATTTCAGGAATGTCTTTTTTTATATCTTCAAAGTAGCGTTTAATTAAGCAGCCAATTGCAACAACCTTCTTTCCAGGAAAAGCCAAAGGGTGATCTATACAAGGAGAGGATTCTTTAAGATTAATAGCATCAAAAATAACTTCAATACCCTCCTCCTTGGCTTCTCTTATAAAGCCGCAGGTATTGATAATTATAATATCTGCGTCCTCTGAAGATATGGAAGAATTAAAGCCGGCAGATATCATCTCACCGTTTATCCTTTCAGAATCAACCAGGTTTTTTGAACACCCCAGTGATACTATATAAAAAGAAAGTTCTGAGGAGATAAACAACTCATCACCAGTCTTTTACATCAATATGATAAAGATTAGGATTTTGCACATCTTTTTTCCAGGTAATTACTTTATTGGCAACCTGCCCTGTTTGACCAAATGAAAATTCTTTCTCATTAATTTTTGCCTTTATTCCACCGGCATTACCAATTTTTACCTGTATGTACTCTGAAGCCTCCCACCTCTGATAGGAGCCGGCAGGCATAAATCCTCTTTGTTTAAGATTACCATCCAGATAAATTTCCAGAAAAGATTTTTGCACAAACCGTACATCAAAAACAATTTTCAGGCTTTTATTGCTTTGAGCAATAACCTGTGTATTATCACCGTCAACTGACTTTATATCATCCTTTTCCAGAACAACGCTTTCCTCAACAGCCATTTTTTTACCAAGGCTTACCATGATCTTTGCCCTGTTTTCAGTAAGACCCTTTAGGGTTAAAATAAGCTCTCTTGGACTCCCTTCAACAGACACAGGGGTATCCTCATCAAGCTCAAGGGTTATTTCATCTGAATCATCCATAAAGGAAAGTGCCACGCTTTTTTGAGCAACCTCTTTAAGAAGAAAAACCACCTCCTTATTCTCTACAAGAAAAAGCGCTGCCTCACCAGAATAGAGAAGGGTAAACCCTTTCCCATTGGAAAGCTGAAGATTATGTATATTGCTTATTCTGGAATTCTGCTTCTCTTCATACTCCTGTTTTATTCTGGCAAGGGAATCAGAATCATATAGTTTCACATCAGATCTTGTTAAGCTCCATATTCCCCAAACAACTAATAGAGAAACAAGGGCAACACCAGCATAAAAAATAAGATTTTTATAGGTATCAAAAAAATTATTAAAAAATAAAGACATTGACGACTTTGTAGGCCTGGTAAGCTCTTCAAGCGGAGTAGCGGATTCTCCTATTTTATAGGCTTTATACATTGTTATTATTTCATCCGGATCAATCTTCAGATACTCTGAATATGATTTAAGAAATCCAATTACATAGGTTTCACCTGGGAATTTATCAAAGTCCTCATCCTCAAGAGCTTCTATATATATTGAAGCTATATTGGTTTCAGCTGCAACTTCCTTGAGTGTAATTTTTTTTGATTCTCTGATACTTTTTAGTTTCTCGCCAATGCTTTCCAATGCTATTCCTCTGACATCATGGGATTTTTTAGAATCCCTGCCCGGGCAGGGACATCAAATTTAAAGATACTTTCCGGTAGATCAATATTTTTTTTAATATCTGTCAACACTATGCTTACCTTCTTGCCAGTTGATGTTACTCCCTGGGCCATGGTAATAAAATAGTTTTCATCCACCTGAAGATTAATTTCACGATAACCGCTTCTGCTCTCCTTCTGCTTTAGCTCAAGGGTATATTTTTTTGATCCATCCTTCATTGTTTCTGGCTGCTCCTTTGAGGCAAACCTGTAATGATATTTGGAAAACAGACTGTTTAACCCTGATTTAGATCCTGAAGAAAAAAGCCCTGCACCAGAGTTAAGATCCTGCTCAGCAACCACATTCATGGAAGGGATATATATCCACATTGTTTTACCATTTGATACGATTTTCTGATTTGAAGGCTGATAAAAATCCATAACAATGCGATCAGAATTTTTGAATCTTATAATTCCTTTCTGCAGCATCCTTTTCCCATGCCTTTCAGATTCAATAGTAAAACTTGCCTGGTATGAATCAAGCTTCCCATAGGCAGATCTGATCTCCTTTACAACATCACCTACTGTTACAAAATCAAACTTATAGGCAAAAAGCCCTGAGCCTGCAGCAAGCAACAGATAAACAGCAAACAGATATTTTAATTTTTTCATTATTTTCATCGGTTCAAATTTTTTATTAATAATAGTTTTAAGCCTTTTCTTTATGTTTTTATAAAAGGCTTCAATAAAAGTCAATACCAAAAAAAAAGGAAAGTTGTAAATGAATTTTTTACAGCTCAACAATTAAAATTGTGATTAAAAGGCTGGACAAAAAGTCTAATCCCTGTATTATTGAAAAAGAATATATATCTTCCGGAGAAATAATGAAAGCAATATTTATAGGTAATAGAAAATTACGGGAGATAGATCTTCTAGATCCCTTGCTGGATGAAGAATTTTACATAATTATGAATGAATACTCACTAATGGAATCACACATAATATATTTTTCAGCAGGGGAATCAACAATCAAGGAAATAATGATAAAAAAAGAACCTGCCTATTCTGTTTAAACATCTATTCTATTATTCCAAAAACGATACAAGCTCATCATCAAGATGACCCATGCGATCAAAATCGTTTTCTGTTATTATGCGGTTCTGATTTCGGAGAAAGGTTACATGCCCTGCTTTAGCTTCACCTTTTTGCATCATCAATTTTTTTGCTACAGAAATATTGAAAAGAGCATTAGTACCCTTTCTTTCAGGATAAACACCAAAGTTGACCAAAAACTCGCTTGTATCTATACCAACTTTTCCAGCTATTACAGATCTGAGCTCTTCTATAATTGATACAAAAATATCCACAGCTTCCATATATACTATATCATTGATATATCCTGTTATCATTCCAGCATCATTCCTTATTGCCACATTATCTTCATTCCCTGAAGCAGATAAATACCTGTTTACTATGGATGTAAACTCGCTGTAAACCCTGTCTCCCTCATCCCTCCCATACTTCCTGTTTATATTTACCAGATTCAATGCCTCAGCACAAAAAACATGGCGCAATTTTTCTTCCCTGTATAACATATTGCTATCATAATATTTGGGAATAATAAAATCAGAAAAATATTCAGGCCGCTTAAAACCTGTAAGGGTATCAGTATAAAGCTTATTAAAATCCTGGCTAAATTCGGCTTCAGAATCAACAGGCTCCCCATATTGCTCAAAGCTTCCAGCTCCCTCCTCCAGTAACAACTCCTCTTTAAGCGCTGTAACCTCTTTTTTTAATGCCTCAATACCATAGTGTTCAAGGAAAGATGAGAGATAAAAAGCCACAGAGCATCCACCTTCAAGCATGTCTGCCAGTACAATTTCTTTTTTACCTAAAACAACCTCAATGCCTGCCAGGCGGGAATGGGAAATTCTGGCATTGCGAAAAAAATCATAACCTGCCAAAGGATTTTCCTTTTCTATTTTCCCTGCAGTATTAAAATTATTTATTACATCATTAAATCTAAGACAAATATTGTAGCATGCTGCTGATATTTCTCCAAGGGTTTCCCGGACTGCTCTGGCACTTTCAATTGCAGGAAGCGGTTTTTCAAGATCAGTAAGAGTTTTCACAAAAGCATCTGCATCAGTATTTTCAGGAATCCTTATACCATAAATCTCCTTGCCCTTTCCACCTTCCAGGTCACGAATATACTGGTTAAAATTTTCAATGCTTTTTAAAAGATCAGGAAAGCGTTCAAAGTAAACTTCATAGGATTTATCATCATATAAGATAATCATGTTTTTTGAGTCAGCAAGTACATCCAGAAAAAATCTGGAAAAGCCATCAAGAACCTTCATCATTTTATAAAAGGGACGAAGCTCTGCCTCTTTTTTCCAGATTTTCAACTGTGCTCTTGCACCATACTGAAAAATCCTTTCCGCAATATCTTCACCCATTTTATCAAAGCGCTCTGTAAAATTAATTATTTCACCAAGCCTGGTTTTGCTTTTTGACTCCTCTTTTTTAAACTGCTTTTCATCAATCTCAATTTTATGCAAAGCCTTTTCTGAAAGATGCTTTAACCTGTCATTTAAAATCCCCTCCTCACCAGTAAGATAGATCAGCTGATTAAGAGTGCTTACATGCACATTATTAAATATTGTATAGCAGGAAAAAAGAACCCCTGTAATAGTTTTAGACATCCGCTCAAGCCTGTTATACCTGACAGGTTTGTTATTAAAAAGGGGTTTATCAATAAGACAACCTATGTCACCCCAGAACCCATGAGGAGCTTTTTTCTCTTTATATATTTTATACAGGCCTTTTTCAATATAATGGCTATTTTTAATAACAGCTATATAGATCTTTGCAAAATCAGCAACAGGTTTTTTAATTTCTGAAGAACCGTAGGTTGCACTGGGAAGAATTTCTGCTATGCGATACAGCGGATCTGAAAGCTCAAAAAGCTTCATAATTGCATTATATTCAAGGATTGAAAGATAAACATAATAATCATCAAGGATTTTCACAAGCTCCGGCTCAACCTTGTGGAACCATGCTGTTGCCTGTATTTTTATAAGATTAAACATTGATGCCTTAACCCTATGAGAGAGAACAGTAATTGTACCATACTCTAATGCAAAGCGGGTAATCCTTAACCAGTTAATAATTCCAAATGGCGATTTCTTTAAAAGGTTTATTTCCTTTTCTTTTTTCTCTTCATCATTTCTTATACTAAGCTCTCTTGTATGCCTGTCCCTTATTTTATGTATAAGGTCCTCAGCCATTCTTTTTTTTGCCAGACTGTTCAACCCGGAACCTGTTATAACAGTAAGCCTTTCCTCTTCACTTTTATTAAGTGAAATATTATTTGCTACAATATATTTATTAAAGGAATCCAGGGTCTCCTTAAATGAAATAAAATTTTTTTTGCTATCTGCAGAGGCATCTTTACCCAACTCCTGAAGAAGGCGGTTAAACTTCTCCATGTGGCTTCTGTGCTCTACAGAATAGGCACCCACCTCATCAATAAAATCATTTACCCATCCATCTGAAACTTTTTTTTCCATTACAATTTTTCACCCTGGTGCACACTGTTCATAATAATATAATAATAAGGAACAGACATGTTTCTTTTTATTTTTTACGCCATGGCTTTAAAACTGAAATAACAACCATAAATA
>CAYTLM010000090.1:0-3746 GCA_964438485.1 uncultured Leptospirales bacterium
GAAGCGCTGATTCCTAAATCAGAAATAAGCTGGAGCAGAAACCTGACTGATATAACACAAAAACCAGGAGATACTGTTACTGCTAAAATAATCGACATTAACTGGAACGCAAAAAAAATAACATTAAGCTTAAAGCAAATGACTCCTGAGCCCTGGAGCGTACATAAATTAAAGGAAAACCAGATCATAAACGGGAAGGTATCAGCAATCATTTCCCAGGGAGCCTTTATTGAGCTTGAACCTGGCATTGATGGCTTTCTCCATATTTCCAAAATGAGTTTAACAAAAAAAATAAACAAACCAGAGGAAGTACTTACACTTGCTGATTCAGTAAGTGTAAAAATAGGAACCATTAATGAAAAAGAAAAGAAAATATCCCTTGAACTAATTACAGACGAGGCTGATCCATGGCTCACAGCAGATGATAATATTACAAAAGAAATCCATAAAGGGATTGTAGAAAATATTAAAAACAGTGGAATATCAATTCGCCTTAATAATGGGATGCTGGGATTTATTCCTAAAGGCGAATTGCTTAAATCATCTGACATGCAAAAAAACTATAGCACAGGAAGCGAAATTACTGTATCAGTAAAAGATTTTGATAAAAACTTACGAAAGCTCATACTTAGCGAAAAAGGGGCTATAGCAAAAGAGGAAGAAAAGGATTATAATGCCTTTTTATCTCAAAGCAATGAAACCTCAGGAACGAGCCTTGGAGGACTCTTTAAGGATAAGTTTCTGGAAATTCAAAAACAAGTTAAAAAATAATGATTAAACTTATTAGCGGCTATGAAATTAAATACAATGAAGATTTTGACAGATTTTTTCAAAATCTTCTTGAAGCAATTATTACTGAATCAAGAAGAATATCCATGATAAAATTTGCTACACAGGAAAATACTGCTTCCAAAAGGGATATATTTCTTCAGGAAATAATGGATAATTCTATTTATGTTACACAGCAGTTATTTGAAATATATAAGGATAATGAAAAGCTCACAAAATTTATAATAACAGGCTTTATCTTTAACAGTGTAATAATGGCACTTCCGGGAATTAACGACTCCATAACACCCCATGAAGCCGAAGAAGAAGATGATGATGATGACAAGGAGGACACTCTTCATTAAAAAACTGTTTTTTAAAGCAGATCAAGCAATTCCTTAATGTACTCATCCTTTAAATTTTCAGCAGCTTTTCTCCACTCATGTGCAGTGCTGTTTTTACTAATTTTAAAATTCAGCAAAATATAATCCCTTTCTAAAAAATCAGGAAAATCAACTGATAGGATCTTTGAAGATAATTTATCAATCAACTCCAGAGATTGTTTATTTATATTGCTGTATTTTGGATACCTTATGCGAAAAACTTCTGCATAAAGGTCAGCATCACTTTTTATTTTCTCATCACCAGGCAGGGGCAGTTGATTTATTTTATCCATTCTGAATATATCAAAAAGATGCTCTGTTATTCTTTTGAAAAAATTTACCCCAATCTGCATATACCCAATCCAGGTATTCAACCATTCAAGCCCGTTTTTATCAATAGATGCCAAATCCTTTATTGTTTTAAAATTAATATCTTTAGTATCTATATAATCAAGCAAACCTGCTGGAAAGGAATGCACAGCCTTGCCTGCATTTTCTCCATGTAAATACTCCTTTGGCAGGCCTGTAATTTTTCTCAAATCAGCTGCTGATATTATTTCATTATCACTAAAGTATTGTTTAATTATATGTAAAATTTTTATACGACCAAGAGGTCCAATACCATTGCGAAACAGCTTTAATACAAGATTATTAAAAAAAATTTCTCCATCAGGAGCAGGGAGTATAATTACTTTGATCTTTTCAATATTAAGCTCTGAGCATATACGAACCCTATTATGGCATGTCATAGGCACATAACTATTTTCTTTTTTTATAACATAGGGCTTTTCAAGCATTCCATATTTTTTTATAGAAGAATAGAGATCAGGGTGTGGCCTGTTTCTGCTAATCTTAAAGCTTTCATCATTCAAGTCTATTTGATCTACTGCAACAAGTTGTTCCAATTGGCTGTGCCTCTTCCTGATTAGATAATACCTTTAATGAGACTTGCAACTTCTTCCGGATAAACTACTTTAACCTTGTCCAGATTTTTAAGAGCATCCTCGCCTGACCCTGTAAGTGGCGATGTTGTAATAAAATATCCCTGCTGAGCCTTTGCGTCATTTATTGCCTGAGCGAAATTCCTTAAAGGAATTTCTCCCACACTTGCCCCTTTCCATCTCCTGACCCATACAAGAACCTTTACCTTACTGCTCTCCTTCAAATGAGCCATAAAATCAACGCCATCAGCATCCTTATATGTTGCAAGAATATCATCAATAACAAGATCTAGTTTGTCACAAATCCTGTATGCAACTCTTCTAAAACTTTCTACATCAAGCTTATAAAACTGGTCTAAATCATCGTCCCCTTTTATTTTTTTTGAAGCAGAATCTTCTGAATATTTTTTATCCGATACTGCTGTGTATTTAAAAGGAGCAATAATTCCTTCAATATCTATATCAAAACTGCTTTTAAGGCCACATATATTCCAGACAAAATTTTCAGGGAAAAACCGGCTTCTCCACCCATCTATCTCTGTTAATACTGATTTAATATCATCAAACTTTGCACCAGGCCTGTCATCCATCTCCTTTCTGAGCCTTGTAACAAGATCCTGAATATTTCGAAATTGCCTATCCATCTGATACAGCTGATTCCAGCAATCGTATGCCTGTGCAGTTTTATCATCCAGAAGATAAGCAAATCCCAGGTCATAATACACAACCTTCAACTCCTCTGTCCATGCACTTTCCAGACTGCTTTCCTTCAGCTCTTCAAGAAGCCTGATTGCTACAGAGGCCTTTTTGGCATCAACATAAAGCATAGCCAATAATCTTTTTGCTACAAAAAGTGCTCCACTATCTTTGCTATTATCAACAACCATTTTTGCATAGTTAGTTGCTGTTTTATAATCTTTTCTTTTAGTTAAAGTAAAGGCCATTGCAATATTCGCAATCTCTGATAGAGGATCAATTACAAGGGCTTCTTTAAAAAATACCAAAGCCTCATTAGTTCGCTGGCTTTGAAGCGCAGCCATGCCAGCACCAAAAAAAACATCGAGTCTTTTCTTTTCAAGCTTTGTAAGAAGATCAAGATACTTAAAGGCCATGTCAAATGATTCCTGGCCTAATGACATAAACCCAACATGGTAAAGGGCTTCAGGATCACTGGGGTAATCTCTCAAAATCTCATAATACTTTTCAAAGGCACGACTATTTTCATCGCGTTTAAGATATATCTGAGCCAGCTTTTTTAAAACATCAATTTTCTCAACTTCAGCACTATACCTGTTTATTTCAACTATCTTTTCAAGGTGTGTTGCAGCCTGATCCAGCTTGCTCTGAAAAATATAAAGCTCAGCAAGCTTCCATAATATATTTATATCATAGGGCTGCGATTCCAAAGCCTTTTTAAATTCTACAATAGCTTCTTCTATCCTGTTCTCATCCAGGAAACTCTGAGCTCTGTTTTTAGGGTTAATCCTTGGAGCAATAAAGTATATGTAAAATACCACAGCACCAAGGATTATTACAGCAATAATTAAAATAAAAACAAGCATTGATTAACCATTCTAAGTGTAATATTATAATAATCGGCAAAACAGGTCTTATAATTAATGATTACTTCAATAAATACCAGTAAGGAAAACCC
>CAYTLM010000090.1:3846-7822 GCA_964438485.1 uncultured Leptospirales bacterium
GTAAGGAAAACCCTATTTAACAAAGGTATGATTATGCTTAAAGCGAACTACTGTGGGCCACCCATTGATTAAAAAAGAAGAGGAGGTATGTTTTTTCACTATAAAATCATCTCCCTCAATTATAGAGGCATTAAAGGGCAGATTAATCATAATGTCTGGTGGAAGATACTTTGGGGGATCATTAAAATAAAGCCTAATCTCATTTTCTCCTGTTTCTACAGAAAAGGAAATTATACCAAACCTTGAAGGTGAAGCATCAACTAAAATTTTTTCACCTGGAACAAACCAGCTAATATCAGGTACAGGAAAGATCTCCAGCCTCTCCTCTCTGTCAAGAAAGAACATCTTTCTTATTATAACATAATACAGAAAAGAAGCAATAGCTGATTTGCCCTTACCATTGCAGCCAAACCCTGTGACAGGATCAATAAATTCCGGTGTAAGAAAAAGCGGTGACATTAAGGAAAAAAATAATTCACTGAACTCAGAAAAGCTGGAATTGTTAAGAACCAGAAGCTGACACAAAAGCATAGCAGAAGCATTATTATCAATCCCCATAATGCTGTTAAAAATTGGATAATTTGTATTGTTATAAACAGATGAAATAATTGAATCGTATTCATCATTTTTAATAGCTGTTAAGGTTTTATCAGGCAAGGCCAGGAGTCCGTAATAATCCTGCTCACAGGCCTGCTCATTATCTATTTTACTTTTAAAATCATCACGCAGTAAAGCATTAAGCCTTTCTGCTTCATTTTTAAATTTTATTTCATCACCAAAAATTCCCATACATCTTGAAAGATAGGACATATCAACCATTGCAGAAGCTATTATCACAAGGTCATGACTACAGGGTTTTTCCACAAAAATATAAGGGAGGGTTGTTTTTCCCATGCTCTCTACTGAATGTATTTCAGTACAAAAGCTGTATATATAATGTCCAATCTCCTTTAAATCAGGAAAGTTTTTCTGCAAAAACTCCATATTCCTTTTATAAAGATAATAACTGGTGTAGGATTTAAGAAGATAGGCTCCTTTAACAGCTGTTTCAAATTCAATCTTTTTTTTATTAAATTTAAAATGGGAAGTCATACTATTTAATTTCCTGGCAGATTCATTATCAAATCCAGCCATATTTAATGCATAGATATTAAAGAAAATTTCCCTGTAACTTTCAACAGTTGAAAAATTAAAATCACTGGTTCCCTTTAAAAGGGAAAGTCCTGATAAACTAAAAAGCCTGTTGATTTCCTGGTTTGGAGATGCTAAAATAGCACCATTTTTTAATCTCATTGATGTGAATTTTTTAAATTCCTCAAGAGCAGATTCAAAATTAAATTTCCCAGGAGTAAAATTCCCGTCCTTATCCAGAGAAATTTTCATGCTTGTAGTAAACTTGGCAGAGCTGATATTATACCCCATAGCCAGAGTAGCCATCCCTTTACTGCAGGAAACAGTCCCTCTTGTGGAACTGGAAAAATTTATATCACCATCTGCAGCATTACCTGTAAAAAGCAGATCAGGTGCTTTTGCAAGGGCTATATGATTTTTATCATTAACTTTCACAAGGAGGTTTGCTGCTTCAAAGCTGAGGCTAAAGAGATTTCCAATTTGTGTGTTATTGTATGGGCGGATTACAATAAAAAAAACTGCATCTAAAGGAGATTTTTTAAAATCAGCTGAAACTTTTACAATAGCCTCATCAATGCTGCTTCTGGCTCCTGTAATAATCTCTTCAAAGAAAAAATCTTCAAAATTTCCTTTAAATACAGGAACACCGCTTAAAGGTTCAACTTCTCCTTTTATCTGTGATCTGTTTTGATTGATATAGAATAATTTATCCTTGTTAAGGATATAAAATTCAACAGACCAGGGAGCCTCACCAGGGCCGCTTATCATTCCACAGCTGTTTATATAAATTGAATCATTTGAAAAATAATTTGTAAAATCCTGCCATTGCCGAAAGCTGTTGTTCAGCAGAAAAGGAACTGAAGCTGCACGAAAATTTTTTGAAAAATTCCCTGATGAATCACTTACCCATAAGGGCCACTTGAAATCAGGGAATTTCTGATAATGCAAAAAATTAGAAATTCCCCTCTCTGCCTCCATGGTAAGGTAGGTTCGTTTTTCAACATCAATCGAAGAATAAATTTTTTTATCTGAAAAGTCCAGAGAAGACCCCGCTTTTAACATATTAACTGTTCTGTATTTCAATTGAGCCTGGTCAATTAGAGGGATTGCATAAACTTTAATGCCTCTTCTTCACTGTTAAAAATATCAAACATATCAGTAAGTTCTACAACTTCAAAAATCTTTTTAACAGCATTATTCATATTGCAAAGCACAAGTTTTCTATTATTTTCCTTGAGAATTCTCATTGTGGATACAAATATTCTTAAACCTGAGCTGCTCATATACTCAACATCTTTCAGGTTAAGAAGGATATTGCTCTTGGGCTCATTTTCAATAAGCTTATTTATCTTTTTTTCAATATCAGCAGAAAGGTGAACATCCAGTCTGCCTTCAAGATAAATAACAATTATGTTTTCTGATTTCTTTAAATTAAGATTCATTTCCCAACTCCGGTTTTCCTTATTTAATATTAAATATAATTCCCTGTAAAAAAATTAACATAATATATATTCTGATGCAAACAATTTTAAAAATATTTACCTTTCATAAGAAATCAATTATAAAATTATTCTTTCCCTTTGGACGCATCTTTGCCTGTTAAAATTAAAGTAATAAGGCATGATATAAAAACAGCAAGGAGAATAAAGCCAAGTACAATTATTGCTGTATGAAAAGAATCCCCTTCTGCAATTTCTGACATACCAAGCTTTTTAGCCTTGGTAAAAAGTCCGTTTTTAATCAAAACTATTGATCCCATAAAAGGGAAAAGAACTCCATTCAAATAAACAATACCTCTGTATTTTAAAGGATCAAACAGAGGCATAATCATAAGAATCCCGGAAGAAAAAAGCAGAGCTGAAAACGCCATTACAGTATAATATAAAGGTGCAATCAATTCATGGTCTTTTACCAGATCAAGCCAGTTTTCAGACACATTTTCAGCAAAAATATTCAAAACAAATAGTGGAGAAAAATAAAACAGCAATCCTATGATTATATATATAATTCCTGAAATTAACACAACAAATTGAAGCATATTTGTTTTTACGGACCTCAAAGGGCTCCTCCTGCAAATAATTGTGCTTAAATTTTTGCTACAATAGACTCTGCTAATATCTGAGTCTCTTCAAATATTTTGTCAAATCTAAACTCATCAGATGATACTTCAAGTATTAAATTTTTATCTGCGTATATATCATCACCAGAAAAGCTGGAATCGACAAAAGATCTGCCATTAATAAATGAAGCATAAAGCTTTAGAATATTATTGTCAACCAAAAGATTTCCCCTGTTTCTCACAGACAGATATGTGACATCATCTGACTCGCTCCTTAAAACATGAGCACCGGAGACCTGTAATTCAGGAAAACCTGACACATAGGATTCTCCATGTATTTTAACCGGTTCAAAAAGCGGGCTGGATATAAAGCTGGCTGCCATAAGAGCTGGTAAATCCCCTGAACTAAAAAGACGTTCCCCTGCCCCTATATTCATAAGCCTGCACAAAGGAAGGGACTGAAACATTTCAATCCGCTTTCCCCCAGCCAGGTCTTCACAGTACCTTAAAAGCTTGTCATTTTTAAACACATATTTTTCAGGAAAAGTTATATCACATATACGGTTAATCTGCTCCCTGGAAAAAAATTTCCTCATCCCCTCTTTAATATTGTCCTTGCCAAAAAGAAGAAAAAAAGAAATTAAAAAATAGCTATGTGAAGATGTGTATAAATAATCAAAATGCCTGTTGCTTTTATTCATTTCAGAAAGAAAGCCTGTTAAAAATATTGAATCCTTCTCAAGAGACTGAACAACCAGAGCTTTGGTGTTTTTAACAACAATGTTA
>CAYTLM010000091.1:0-7742 GCA_964438485.1 uncultured Leptospirales bacterium
TTTCAGGAGCAAACACTGGCGGTAAAACAGTAATGCTTAAAACAATAGGGCTATGTGCAATCTTTGCCATGTTTGGCCTTCACATCCCTGCATCACCGGACTCAAAAATTGGAATTTTCCGCAATGTTATGGCAGACATTGGTGATGACCAGAACCTTTCAAGCTCCCTGTCAACATTTTCAGGACAGCTTACAATTATTAATGAAATACTCCGCAATGCTGACAGCAGGAGCCTTGTTATTATTGATGAAATAATTGTAGGTACAAACCCGGCACAGGGTGCTGCCCTGTCCCAGGCGATCCTTGAGGAAATGATAAATACAGGGAGCAGAATTGTTGTCACAACACATTACACTGAATTAAAGGAACTTGCAGTAAAGGATCCCAGGTTCAGCAATGCCTCTGTTACTTTTAATCTGGAAACACTAAGGCCGACATACATACTCAAAACAGGTATTCCGGGAATAAGCTATGCTGTTGAGATTGCACGAAATTACGGAATTGCTGAAAACATACTCGTCCGTACAAAAGAGCTTATTAACTCAAGAGAGACAAGCGTTGAATCGCTCCTTGAAAGGGTTCAACTCTATGAAGAAGAGATAGAGGAAGAGCGTGAAAAGGTTAAGCTTTTAACAGAGGAGATTAAAAGAGAAAAAAGAAAAATTGAGGAACAGCAGCAAAAGCTCAACAAACTTATTGAAGAGGCTAGAAGAAAAGAGGGAATTGATTTTATAGATGAGATTAAAATGTACAGGGAGCAAATAGCAAGGCGCATTACAATGCTTCAGGAGCTTGACCAGAAAGATGCAGGAAAGCTTAATCAAGAAATACAGGAAATCCAAAATAAAATTGCTTCACAGCTTAAAGATGAAATCAGGGAAAAATACTCAGGTCAATTCATGGAATTTATTCCATCTGAGGCCAATCCGGGTGATCGCGTTTTTATTTCCACAATCGAAACTGAAGGTGTTCTGGAGGAAATAGATTCTTCAGGTGAATCAGCCCGTGTTATTCTTGGAGGCACAATAAAAGCCAGGTTTCCGGTAAAGGCCCTTTTTCTTGTTTCAGATGTAAAAGATCAAAAGCAGCAATCAGCAATAAAAAGACCTGTTATTAAAACAACAGGAGGAGGCCCCATCCCTTCTACTTTTCAGACATCCTACAATACAGTTGATTTAAGAGGGAAGCGGGTTGATGAAGCATTGAGCTTTATGTCCATGGAGCTGGACAAAATGGACAGAGATAACATCAAAACAGTGATAATTATACATGGTCACGGCACAGGAGCCATGAAACAGGCTGTAAGGGAAGCCCTTAAAATGAATATATATGTGCGGGATTTTCGCCCAGGGGAAAATGGTGAAGGCGGTGATGGTGTAACAATAGCTGCTATGAGGGATTAAAACCCTCTGAATGAATTAATCACATCTGTGTATAAAAAACTTTATATGCTTGATTTAAGAGTCAGGCTATTATATAATATTACCAATCTTATCTTTTGGGGAATGCCATAATGAGAAAGCAAAGTGAAAACAGCACTTTTA
The DNA here is from genome assembly GCA_964438485.1 of uncultured Leptospirales bacterium. Classification (GTDB taxonomy): domain Bacteria; phylum Spirochaetota; class UBA4802; order UBA4802; family UBA5550; genus JBBAGC01. The sequence goes on from CAYTLM010000091.1 coordinate 1,545, forward strand.
CAAGTTTAAGCAGATTTAAAATTTCCGATGAACACCTTATAATAGACAGACTGGTAAAAGAATCAATATCAAAGGCATTTTTTGAAGGAAGGTGTTTTACCTTTTACCCCAATCGGATGGTAATTGAAAACATCAGGAAAGGCGACCCTGTTGAAATGTTTCGTGAAGAATTTTTCGAAATGACAGGGCAGATTCTTGACAGCTATACAGATAAAAACGGTACATTCAGAGAAAAACTCACAAGTGACACGCATCTTTTTTCAAGAATAATAAATTCACTTGCAATTATCCACTCAGCCATTGCAGAAAATAAAAACCAATTGATTGAAACAAGAAGAATTGCCCTTATAAAAGAACTTCCAGGGCATCCCACTATTCATCATATATCAAAAGAAACCACTGTTATTGCGCACGTTGGACAGGGGCCTGCCTGGGAAGAGATGGCAACAATATACCTGGGGTTAAAAACCTTTGATTTGCTTAACAAAAAAAGGAGTGACCAGGAGCTTCAAAAAGCTTTCAGGTTCCTTCTTGAGGTAGAAGAAAGAGCAATTGAAACAGGTTTTTCCCATTCAACCGTTTATGCCCCTGAATCATTTATTCTTTTAAATCACCTTGTTGACAGTGTAATTGAATACTCAAAAAAAATGGACGAGGAATACCGGAGCAAACCTGGTATTATAAAAATTGAAAAATTCAGCTCCGAGCGAAAAGAAAAAATAATATCAATGCTGAACAGCCGCATCCCTGGAGATGAGCTTAATTTTGATCATGATAAAAACATGGAAGCAATTATGGAACTGGAGGATTTTGCCAGACAATACAAAAGGGTCAATGATACTGACTCGCTCAAAGAAGTGATAAAAATATTAACCGCTGCTTCAGGCCATGACATTCATGAAGTACGAAATAGAGCAAACATTCTGCTTGAAAGAATTTTCTCTCCAAAGGAATTTGATGCGCCCCTTGCTGCTAAATTTATAAATATCAGACTGGGCAGCAAATACAATTTCAAATTCACCCTTCCTGATCCACAAGAAGGAAGCAGCTATTTTCTGAGAATATACAAAAACAATATATCAAAAACCTTTTACTCTGAAAAGGATATTATATATAATGAAATAGAACTTAAAATAAATAAGAACAATACTTACTGTGCTGAATACCTTTTCACCAGCTATGGCCATTACGACTTTACAGTTATTACCAGAAATAATGAATCCTCAGGCTGGCTTCCATTTAAAGAAACTTCAGGCAGGGTAAATGTTCTCCCAGATTTGCGCGGTGAAATTATACTAGAGGTATTTGTAGATATTCATGGCCACACCAGAACCTACTGGAGAAATAATGACAGCCATCCTGGACTTGTTTACAATGAATTTGGCCAGGTAATAAGACTTGGCAACTTTGCAGATATAGAATCTCACCTGGAGGATATTAAATCAAGATACCAGGTTACAGCAATTTATCTTCTTGGCGTACAGGAAAGGGGAACAAACAGAGAAAACTGGGCTCCTGAAGCAACATCTCCCTCCCCCTTTTCTCCAATGAGCCTTACAAAAATAGAACCCTCCTTAGGAGGAGAAGAAGCGCTTAAATCGCTTATCACAAAAGCACACACTCTTGATATAAAAATCATAGTGGATGTAATTCCCCATCTGAACAGAAAAAGCAGAGAGTTGCCTCCTGAATATGCAGTACTCACCTATGACCAGGCAGGCAAGCTTGTGGAACGATCATCAACAGATGGAAGATATGGTTCATGGGATGATGGGAAGCTCTTTAACTACAGGGTATTTGAGGTATGGGAATGGCTTTCCAATTCAATCACAGAGCTTATTGAAAAGTTCAACATAGATGGCATCAGATTTGACTCTGCCCATGCTGTACCAATAATGATGAAAAGAAACAACTATCCCTATATATACGGAAAGCAAAGAAGTGATGAAGAAATGCTCAATGGAAATATAGTGGTAAATGACAGGGAGTATGGTCATTTTATTACAACCGGCTATTACGACTGTGAGTGCAGAGACACAATATCAGTACCCATTCATTACTACCTTATGCTTAATATTGAAAAATCCATAAAGAAAATGGGTCGGGATTTTTTCATAAACATAGCAGAGTGTTTCTGGGGACATGAAAAATACCTTACAAGAACAGGTCTTGTTCCCTATAACTCATCCCTTTTTAAAATATGCGAAAACATCACTCATGGCAAAAGCGATGTAAGAGAAATATATCATATATATGACAATTATTTCCCCTCTGTTCTTCCTGAAGGAACCGAGCTTCTGGGAATACTTGGGAACCATGATGAACGGCGTGCCCTTAACACCTTTGGCCACAGAGGCCTAAGGGCTGCTGTTGCACTTACCTCATTTATGAGCAGCATAATTATGGACTTTGAAGGGAGTGCAGAAGGTGAAGGCTGGAAGGTTTACCTTGATAATATTTATGTAAACTGGAACGATTTTGAAACAGCATCACACAGGAGCCTGGAATCATTTTACAAAGATCTTTACAGCTTTCACAGAAGCCATAAGGGAGACAGCTTTCTTGTATGGAGCAACAACAACATGGTTGCATCTGCTGTTAAATTTACAAAAGAAAATATATGGATTGGGGCATTTAACTTCAGTGACTCCAACCAGAACATATCCCTTCAATTTGACAACCCCCGTCTCCCTATTGGTGACAAGGATTCATTTATTCTCTCTGACCCTCTCTATTCAGAGATTACAAATAGTTATACTCACTACACAGGGAAGGAGCTTAAAACATCCAGAATAAATACAATTGTACCTTTTACTGAACGCGTAAAAATACTTAAACTGACAAAAACAAATCTGAAAAAAAACTACACATCCTTTTTCACAGATTCATTCATCCGTCTTTGTGAATTGAGCAAAGTAGAAAATATTTTTTCCAATTTCGCTTTTTCTGAACTTGCAGCAAAGAGCAAATCCTATGCGTCTTTAAAAAAATTTATTACTGCTAATATTGAAAACAACATCAGGCTGCAAAATGATACAGCTGAACTTGGTCTTAAAAGATCTTTTTACCACCTTTACAAAACAGGTGTGATCAATGAAAAAAAATTACTCAGCTATAGAGACCTGATGCTTAATGATGATACTTTTCTCTCCACTCTTTCAAAAAAATTAACCGACCATTACAAAGGCGGCACACTGGTTTTTATTTCTGCTGAAGCTGAACCTTTTTCTAAAAGCGGTGGACTTGCAAATGTGGTATATGAACTCCCCAGAGAGCTGGCAAAGCTTGGAGAAAAAGTTTGTGTAATAACTCCAAAGTACAAAAATGGAAACTTTAAAGAAAAACAAAAAATGGAAGAGGCCATTAAAAATTACGGTCTGGAGTATACAGGAACAAATGTTAAAATAAAAATAATGGACGCTGATTATGAAATAGGCGTGCACAAGGCAGACGTTGATGGTGTAACATACTATCTTCTTGATCACGATGATTTTTTTAACGGATTATACTGGGGCATTACTTCTGAAGAAAAGCTTAGAAAACGCATAGCCTTTGCAAGGGCAGCAGCTGAAGTAATTCTGACCTTCTCCATTGATGCCAAATATACATTCACAAATGATGCCTTCCCGGGTGTCTTTAATGGCATAGTGCGATGTGATCCCTATTATGACAGCACCCCTGTTTTTAGAAACTGCACTTTTATTCACATAATTCATAATGGGGGATGGCAATACTTTGACGCATATTCTCGCTATGAAAATGGATTTGACCTTTTCAATCTTTTTAACCTCCCTTCATGGCAGGCGAAAAATTTCACAGATCCTACAGCAGAAGACCGACTAAACTGCATGGCAGCGGGAATCAATTTCGCAAGAAAATGTATTACAGTAAGCCCCTCCTATGCAAAACAGATAGAAATTGCAAGCGATGGCATGGAAAACATTCTCAATGACGTTGGAGGAATAAGCAATGCCATAGGATCAGACTTTAGAAAAAAAATTGAAACAAGAATGAAAAAAAGCGGTTTTTTTGAAACAAACTCCCCTGCTCTGCTGGAACGAATAAAGACAGACCCATCTCTCCATGAAAAAATAGAATCAAGATATCCGGAAATCCTCAAAGGAGAAAAGGCAATTCTTTCTATAAAAGATGAAACCAGAAGAAATATAACCCTTAGAATGAGAAACAAACTTCTTCTCCAGATGGAAAGACATCTTGATATTGACCCTGACGCAATACTGGCTACAATGATACATAGGGTTTCTGAACAAAAGGGATTCCAGCTTCTTCTTGAGGCTTCTGAAGGAATATTTAAAAATCTGAAATATCAGGCTATAATAGGTGGAGGCGTTTCAGCAGGCGACAACAGAGGTGAAGCTATTGCTCACGGCCTTTATCTATTGGGTAACTATTACCCTGGCAAAGTCAATGTTTCCTTTGGTTTCCAGGACATAAGCACTCCTCTTTTAAGTTCAGATTATTTTTTAATGCCATCAATGCACGAACCTGGCGGGATATCCCAAATTGAAGCAATGGCAGCCGGATGTCCTGTAATAGCCAGGGCAACAGGAGGATTGCGGGATACAGTTAAACCTATAATGCACAATGGAGATTATATAGAAGGAAACGGTTTTTTATTTTCCGACTTTTCACCCTGGTCTTTTTATGATGCAATGGAAAGGGCTGCAAATTTTTACAGAAAAACAGATGATAATGCCTTTTACAAAGTACGAAAAGCTGCTGAAAATTCAGCGTACTTCTGGGATAAACCAGCCAGGGAGTATATAAAGCTTATATATGACTTAACTGAAACTATAAGAATCACCAATTAATAGTGCCTGTAAATCCTGAGCTGAGGATAAAAAAAACGGGATAAATACTATCCCGCTTGTTGCAAAAGGTACTTCCCTTGACTGCCTTAATTTTCAAGGAAGACCGTTGGAGTGTAAAATAATTTTTTACGTAATATATTTATCGGATTATAATCAATTTTCTTTAACTGATTTTTTCATGATTATGAATTTTTTCAGGTAAACCATAATGCAAAAAATTGATATTATTGCAATAATTGCTGTTGTTTGTGCTGTCTTTTTTAGCTGTTCAATTATTAAAGAAAGTTCGGACACTAATGTACGAGGCCTTTTTGAAGGAGGAGAAATAATTCCTGCTGATGCAACAAAAATTCACATAAGGGAATTTTCATCTGAAAACAATATAAACTTTAACACAATAGAGCTTTTAAATCAGCTTAAACGAAATTTGACTATTGATGAAAGGCTCAATATAGTTGACAATGATAAAGATGCTGAAATAATACTTTCAGGCAAAATAACAGCATATACAATCCAGCCTGTAAAATTTACCCCACAGAGAATAGCTGAACTAAAAAGAATGAGGCTAACAATTGCATTAACCCTTTACAATACAGATAGAGATAAAACTATTTTTCAAAACAGACCAGTTGAAGCCATGCATGAATTTTCCGATATAAATCATCCTGTTGAAACAGAATTAAGGGCTGAGCTTAATCTTATTGACAAAATCATTCCAAAAATAATTTCTCAACTATTCACTGGATGGTACACTGACAAATATGAATCCGGCAGGCAAAGAAAACGATAATGACATATAAAAAATATCCCAATTCAAAACAGTTTATAAGAGAGCTTAACAAGGGTTTAACAGGAACTATTTATCTTTTCCTTGGTGAAGAGGAAGGGGAAAAGGACAAGGTTATCAATACCATGCTTGAAATTGTATTTGGCAACAGTCCGGACAGAGCAAATAACACAGGAAGGTTTCACATAACTGATGAAAAAAATTCCTATGATCAGTTTCTCCAGGCTGCGGACTTTGCAATGACAGGTTCAATGTTTTCAGACAAAAGGGTGTGCATAATAAGGAATATTGATCTGCTTACACAAAACGAAACTTCAAAAAATACAGTCAGGGACATGATAACAGGCATAGCCCAGGGCACTCTGGTTGTAATCACATCATCTAAAAATCAGCCTCCAGCATTTTTAACTAAAAATTTTGAAGACAAAATATCCATAATCCAGTTCTGGAAATACTTTGACAGCGACCTCTATACATACATTATGCGAACCTTAAAAGAAAAGAAAATAAACTTTGAAGAAAACATAATTCCTTTGCTCATTGAATACACAGGAAATGATATTAAAAAAATTGATGAAG
>CAYTLM010000092.1:0-7702 GCA_964438485.1 uncultured Leptospirales bacterium
AATAAGATCACCTGGATTTACAGGGTTGTTCCTTGCATCTACTTTGCACAGCACCCTTCCTGCAAGAGCAACAGGATAGACCTTTTCCTCTTTGCCTGAATTGTTTATAGAGATAGAGGGATTGCCTGAAACAACTCCAATAACAGAGGTGCTATAGCTTTTCCTTGATCTGGATAAAAGGGATTTGCCAGTTTCACTTGCTATGAGAATATCACCTGGTGAAATATATTCAGCTTCATCTACTTCAAAAAATTCTACAAGCCCTGAAGGAAATTCAGGAGTTCCATCTTTCATCTTAAAAACAAGGCGTCCCTGAAATTCAGCATCACCTTTAACAAGAAGAGCCTTGCCATCACCCATTAGATTAATGTTTTTGTCATAGGAATTGATTGTTGCTCCTGAACCATCAGCTATAAGAGAAAATCCATGTTCACTGGCAAATATTCCTCCGGCACCGAACCTTGAAGCACCAAGAACACCAGCACCATTGCCCTCTTTCCCTGAAGACTGGCCTCTGATTCCTACGTGCGTACTATGGCCAACAACACCATATGAATCAGATGATTCCTTGTTGTTGCCAGCTATTCCAGCTATACCAATGGCAGGTCCGGTTTCAGAAGTATTGTTAGCATATATAACAGAGGATCCGTCAGATGGGGGAGTAATATCCTTGAAGGCTTCGTTTTTGCTTTCTCTTAATACTATGGTTCCGCTGTGGCTGTTAAAGCTATGATTAACAGGAGCATATTCATGCGTATGGGGCAGAGGCTCTCTGCTGTTGTTTAGTCTGAAATCATCAGCCTGTACTGCTAATTTGCTGCTGCTTTCACCATTGCGGCTGAATTTTACAATTCCCGGCATTTCTTCTGTTGCGGGTTTTAGTCTTTTGTCATTACCCTGGACTGCAGCGCCTTCTTTATCTTCTCCATTTTCAGCAAGCTCAACTATGCCAGGAGATATGGTTGTTGCTTTTTTTAATCTTTTGTCATTGCCCTGTACAGCACTTAGGGGGTCAGAGCCTCCATCATTGGCAAACTTCATTATGCCCTTAGCTGTTTCAGTTGCATCTCTTAGTCTTTTATCATTACCTTGAACAGCAACACCAGGTTTATCCTCACCATCCTCAGCCAGCTCTACAATTCCTCTGGTTTCGGTTGTAGCATCTTTAAGCCTTTTGTCATTGCCCTGCACAGCAACACCAGGTTTGTCCTCACCATCTTCAGCTAATTCTACAATTCCCCTGGTTTCAGTTGTAGCATCTTTTAGTCTTTTGTCATTACCTTGAACAGCAACCCCTGATCTATCCTCTCCATCCTCTGCAAGCTCAACTATGCCAGGAGATATGGTTGTTGCTTTTTTTAATCTTTTGTCATTGCCCTGTACAGCACTTAGGGGGTCAGAGCCTCCATCATTGGCAAACTTCATTATGCCCTTAGCTGTTTCAGTTGCATCTCTTAGTCTTTTATCATTACCTTGAACAGCAACACCAGGTTTATCCTCACCATCCTCAGCCAGCTCTACAATTCCTCTGGTTTCAGTTGTAGCATCTTTAAGCCTTTTATCATTGCCCTGCACAGCAACACCAGGTTTATCCTCACCATCTTCAGCAAGCTCTACAATTCCCTTGCTGTCAGTAGTTGCATCTTTTAGTCTTTTATCATTACCCTGTACAGCAACACCTGGCTTGTCCTCTCCATCTTCAGCAAGTTCTACAATTCCCTTGCTTTGAGTAGTTGCATCCTTTAGTCTTTTGTCTCCTGCAGAGGGTACGGCATCTTCTGTTTCTTCACCATCATTAGCAATGCGGATAATTCCTTTACTTATTCTGGTTGCGTCTTTAAGTCTTCGGTCATTTCCCTGAACCACTGATCCCTGAATATCACCCCCATCAGGAGCAAGCAGGCATATCCCATGGGATGAGGTCGTAGCTTTTTGTAATCTTTGATCATTACCTGAAACAACTGAGTTGTCCTTGTATTCGCCGTCAGGGCATATCTTGACAATCCCGAAGCTGTTTTCTTCAGCGTGTTGAAGCCTTGAATCATTTGATTGCACAACAGCATTAGGCTTAGCCTCTCTGTTGTAGGCAAGCCTTACAATGCCCGGCTTTATCTCTGATGCCATTTGCAGTCTTGAATCATCGGACTGAACAGCAAGCCCTGGAAATGATTCTCCATGATTTGCAAAACGTACAATTCCTTTAAAAACATTAGAAGCGTCTCTAAGCCTGCTGTCAGATGATTGCACAACTGCTCCTGGAAGGCTTTCACCGTCTCTGGCAAGGATAACCATTCCTGCATTAAATACAGATGCGTGTGGCGTAATATCACCTATATTATGTGTGTGGCCATTATTTACCACAGCGGAAAAAACAGCTATTTCAGCAATTCGCACAGCGAATTTCCTGCTTAAATATTGTTTACCAGCAGCTTCAAGTCTTATATAGCGGGCTGAAACAATTCCTGTATCCCAGAAATATTTTTTATTGTTTTCAGCATTAAATCCTTTTTCGTAAAAAAGGGTAATCCACACTTCATTGTCTATTGATGCTTTAATATGAAAACTTTCAGGAAAGCCTTCTCCTGTTGAGGCTAAAAGTATTCTGTTAATATTTGATACTTTTCCCAGGTCTATATTGACAAACTCATTAAAGCTGTTCCCTTTTAATTCCGATTCCCAGACCAGTCTGTTATCATTTATAAAAATATTTTTTGCATCATTTCCCGGACTGCATGAGCTGGCTGTAACATCCAGTACTCCGCTAATTCCAGCTTCTAAAAGGCCTATTTCAGAAAAATACTGTGAACCTGATACTGCTGGTTCAACAATAAGGAGCTTTAAGTATTGAAAAACAGTTAGAGGTATGGGAATTTCATAGCTGTTAACATCAAGAGAAGTATTGCTTTCCGAGTAAAGAAGAGTCCATTCTTCACAATCAAGGCTTCCCTCAATTCTGAAGCTGCTGGGGAAAACCGATGCTCCTTTTTGAGAAGCAGTTAATCTGATTAAATCAACAGGAACAGGTTTTTCATAATTTATAATAACAAATTCTTTAATAGGAGCACTGCGTTTTTTTGTACTCCAGTAGCCTGGAACTTCAAGTATATTGTCTGCTTTGCAGGAATCATCATCACTGCTTGAGCTTATGTGAATTTTTCCTTTATGAAATCTTGTATTGGTTATATTGATATATTCCATTTCTACTCCAGTTAAGTATAGCTATTATTAAATATTAAAATAATATGAAAGTCTTAAATAATTAAGGCACAAGGCAAAACCTGTCAAATAATTAAAAGCTTTTTATTTAGCAATAAATTTCATACAGGTGAAATAATGGCCTAAATTGTTAACCTGGATGAATAAAATAGGTTTTATAATAACTAAAAAAAAGAATCAGTGAAAACCCTATTCTTATAAAGGCTTCAAAATATATGAGTTTATATAAACTTTCAGATTTTATTTCCATTTCAGCTTCATAGAAAGAATTTTTTAATTTGTCAGGATAAATAATGACAAAAGGGCCTGTTAATACAAAGAAAAGTCCTATGTAAAAAAGAATTTCTGAAAGCTCTCCCTTGTACAGAGTAAGCGGAAATCCGGCACAAATAAGGAGAAAGCCGTGTATAAAAAAATATCTGCTGCTTATCAATTTTTTTAAAAACTTATACATCCTGGATGGAGCCAGTAATTCAGCCAGGCCCACTGTTCCCTGAATTGATGCAAGTATCAAAATAAAGTATTTATAAAATAAATTTTCCAAGCCAGTTTGTTACCTTTTCTTTAATTAAATTTAAATGGTGCTCTTCAGTTAAGTTATGATCCCCATCTTCAATGAGAATAGAATCTACTGAGGATTTTAGCAGTTTTTTTATCTCTTCAAAATCAGTAACACTAACTACAGAATCAAGCTTACCATGAATAATACAAACAGGACATTTTATTTTAGCAACAGCATAGGCAAGGTCAAGACTTCCCAGTTCTGATATAAATTTTCCCTTAACAGGAACACCGGAAATGTTTATTATATCCTCATCTTTAATTGAGCTAAAATTTCCTTTTGGGATTAGGGTGCTTAAATTTAATGGAGTAGCAATAAGGATCAGGGATTGTATAGGAGCAGAGTTATTTGCTGCTGCAAGAATCGAAACCACACCTCCCATGCTTGAGCCCATGAGGTGTATCTGCTCTATCCCTTTTGATTTAAATACCTGAATAGCACATAGCAGATCGTCAATCTCCTGTATAATAGAAATATCAGAGATATGTCCTGAGGATTCACCTGAATATGTAAAATCAAAGGTCATAAGGTTATACCCTGAATTAACAATGTCCTCTGCCATTCTGGTGATTTTATAACCATCCTTGCTTGAAAAAAGGCCATGGCTGAATATTACTCCATTTTTATTATGTTTATCTTTGGAGTATATTCTTGCTGCAAGCTTATGCCCAATTGAATTAGGGAATGTAAAGTTTTCTATTTCCATTATTTGCCTTGTTTTGTAAGCCTTATCAGGGGTTCAAAGTATCCATCTGAATTGTTGTCATCTATTAAAATGCGAACAGGTTTTAATTCCATTACTGGTTTTCCTGTTTTTTCAAAAATCTTCGCATGAAAAAGAAAGTAGGAGGATTTTACCTGGGTAAAACCCGCAGTGGTATTTATTTTGTTAACGCTTTCTTCTCTTTTCATTTCTGAAATATTTATTCTTAATATATCATCTTTTTCAATAGTATAAATGCCTTTAAAAAGAATTGAGCTGCAATTGAGATATAGAATTACAATAGCTCTGTAATTTTTACCAAGCCTGAAGGAATAACCATAATCATCTCCATACTTTAAATCCCAGTTTCCTTTTATTGTATCAAAATTTAAAGGAACAATGTCAGAGGTCACAACCTCTTCAGATTTATAACTATTAGAAATATCCGTTTCAATTGCGATTTGTTCAGGATCATTGCTGCTACAACCAGGAAAAAAAATTATAAAACATGAATAAATCAGCAAGATAGTATTTTTTGTATTAAGCATATATTTTTACCTGGTAACATTTTAATTCATAAATTTACTATATTATATATAGGTGTCAATTATCATTTAATCTAATTGACAAATAGATATGAGGTCTTTTAAGTTTAAAAGGCCTGTATGCAGGGGACGATCTGGTTTCGACTGCATTGATGGGGCACTGGTTGCATGTCGAGTTTGCTGTTATCTCGTAAAAATGGCAGCAAAAATATAAACGCAGAAAATAATTTTGCTTTAGCAGCGTAATTGCTGCTATGTCTCTGTTTCATCCTCTCCTCTGGGGGTTTCAGAGGCATCAAATTACAGAGGATTGCCAGATTCAGTGACTCCGGGATGAAGGCGAAATTTAAGGAGTATCGGTCTGCAATATGGTTCCTGTTTCCGGATTGCCAGACTTAAATCAAAGAAACAGGATAAGCATGTAGACACCATTGTTCTGTGATGTAGGACGCGGGTTCGAGTCCCGCCGTCTCCAATCCAATAAAAAGTATTTAAAGATTTATTTATAAGGGGACAAACAGTTTCAATTTTTTAACATGGTATTTAAGCGATAGATTTAAGAAGGGATCTTCCTGATTCTGTAAGAGAGACATAAACATTATCATCATTTTTTGTGTAGCTATATTCAAGTATTCCAAAGTGTTTTAACCAGGTAAGCAGATAAAAATCTATAAATGAAATCATAAAGCTATCATTCCTTGGGCATATTCCGGACAGATCAAAAAAATCATTGGCAAGAACTTCAACATTAACTGAGTCGTAGTATCCGGTAAGAAGGATAATAAAAGATTCTCTGTTTTCATAAAGAGAATCTGCAGCTTCAGGGGAAGATGGAAAAATCGTTTTCCATTCAAGCCTGTTCCAAAAGGAGTCAAAAAGCTTTCTGTAAAGGCTTGCTTTACCTGGAGTTTCCTCAACATGAATAGAATTATCTTTTTCCTTGGTTATTATTTTGCTTTTTTCAAGAATATGAGCTGATTGTTTAAGGTAAATTATAAGGAGTTCCCTGTCCTGAATAGAGGAGCTTTGTTTTATTAAATCATCAGCACAGGCTGAATAAAATTCTTCCGGGAATATGGAGTTTGAACATGTTGAGTTGTTTTTTATAACAGCCCTTTCAGTTATAGTGCGGGCAAGGGTTAGTGCAAAGCAGTTCATTAATTCCATAGGATTGTTATGTATATCCCCTGGCATGGCAGAATAAAATTTTGTAGCAGCATTAAATAAACTTAATTTATTATTGTGTTGTTCTTTGTCAGGGACAGCCCCTTTAAAAAAATAAGACAAGCATTTGGTTGTCTGTTTATCTCTACTGTTTGATTTGTTATATATCATTATTTTATTTCTGCATCATATAATAATAGTTTCTCCAGCGGACGCCAGAGATTTAAGAAAGTGAAAATGTCAGATTGGTACACTGCTTTACATTGAAAGTAAGTACAGTGAAAATTAATATAAAGTCAAGATAAATTTTAGAACCCTGCATTTTTTTATGCCATTGTAAGATTTCCTGCAACTTCCTGATTAAGGTTACCCTGTGCATATAAAGCCTGAACCGGGTTTTGTGCAATAGATCTGGCAAGGTGATTCCCTGCTTTTTCAGCTGCATCTGCCCCTGAACTTCCTGTAGTTGTTGTTTTTAATGCTGAATAATATGCATCAATGCTTTTTTCCAGGCTATCATAGGCTCTGGTTAAATTTTCAGTAATTTCTTCAAATTTTTTGGGATTAACTTTTTCTCCAGCAATCAGATCCTGACCTGAGTCTTTTAATCTGTTAAACTGTTCAATAAAGGTGTTCTCTTTTTGGGACTGATCAGAAAGAGGAATATTTACTGGTGCTGATAAGGTGTTGCCATAATCAGCAATATCCCTTTCAATAAATGAAACCTGGTTTTGTACTTCCAGGGTATCAATTTTGCCTGTTGTAAATGCTTCACTTGCCACTGACTGGAGCCTGGCTGAAATGGCAATTGCCTTTTGTATAATATCCTTTGAAACCTGAGCTATTATCAATGCGTCAATCTGTACCCTTTCTCTTTGAAGGTTCTTTGATATCTGATTTTGAATTTTTGCATCTGAAGCCATGCTGTTTCTTTTTGTTGCTGTTGAGACATTTTTGCCTGAGTTGACATTAGGCAGGTGTTTGCTTACTGAATTAATATCCTCTGTTATTTTCATAACTTTACCCTCCCTGGTATTATGCCCAATATCAATATACCAATAATTCAGATGAAAAGTCAATTTATTTTAATATATAGTTATACGGAGGGCTTAAAATTCTGGTATCAAATGTAAATTATAGCAAAAAGTGTGAATTCTGCTTGACTCAAGGAGGAATTCATTAAAATATATTGTATATGTATAATCAGTGAGTTGTACTGAACTACTATACCAAGGGGATATTTTATGATACAGCTTGAAGAAAAGGGCGATGGTCTTTGCGTAATAAAAATAATAATGAAAGAGGTTCATACCCTTGATGTACCTGATTTAAAAGAAAATATTCAGCAGACTATTATTGAAAAAGGCATTCAAAAGCTGGTTCTTGACCTGTCTGATGTAAAAATAATAACAAGTACAGGCATAGGGATTTTCCTTAATATAAATCAGTCTTTGAAGTCCAAACTAAAGCTTGCTTCTCCAAACGAAGATGTAAAAAAAGTTCTTGAGCTTA
>CAYTLM010000093.1:0-7536 GCA_964438485.1 uncultured Leptospirales bacterium
GTTTAATTATTCTACATTTAAAAAAAGGTTTCAGCCTTGTAAACCCTTTTTTTAGGTTTATGGGATTTGAATTAATAAACCAGAAATGACTTTCATATAAAAATTGGTTGCCCTCTTTATTGATGTTATTTAGGTTGCCATTGAGTTAAAATTCCACAGCTTTGTGGTGGGATTAAACTATTGAATTAAGGAAATAATAATGGTAAATTTAATACTTTGCGGTGGCAGCGGAACCCGCATGTGGCCGCTTTCAAGACAGGCTTTTCCCAAACAGTTTGTAAAACTGCTTGGAGACCATTCGCTTTTCCAGGATACTGTAAAAAGAAACAGCTCTGTTTTTGATGAATTTTGTATTGTTACAAATAAGGACCATTATTTTATAGCAGAAAACCAGATGGGGAAATCTATAAAAAAGGAAAATAAAACCTTTGTTCTGGAACCTCTTGGAAGGAACACAGCACCTGCAATTGCTTTGGCCTGCTTTAATTACAGTGCTGAAGAAATAATTTTTGTAACCCCATCTGACCACCTTATAAAAGATATACCCTCCTATGAAGCCAGGGTGCAAAGAGCTGTTAAGCTGGCTAAAGAGGGAAGGCTTGTAACATTTGGTATTAAGCCGGAATATGCTGAAACAGGCTATGGCTATATTGAAGCAGGGGCCGGTATTGATGATTCTGTTTACACTGTTAAAAGCTTCAGGGAAAAGCCTGATCAGAATACTGCTGAGACATATATTAAAGAAGGCAACTACTACTGGAATAGCGGAATGTTTGTTTTTAAAGCAGGTGTGTACCTGGAGGAGCTGAAAAAGTATTCTCCTGAAATTTATGCAAGCTCATTAAATGCCTATAATAATTCCGAAAAGCTTGATGATGAAACCGGTACAATAATACATATATTTGAGTCGGACATGAAAAAAATTCCTTCAAACAGCATAGACTATGCTGTTATGGAAAAGTCAGATAGGGTTTATGTTGTTGCCTCAGACATAGGCTGGACTGATTTGGGCAGCTATGATGCTATTTGCGATATTGTTGAGATAGATGAAAATGGTAATTCAAAGGATGAGAAGATCGTTCAGGTTAAGTCAAAAAATAATCTTGTGATTTCTGCCAACAGAAAGATAGCCCTTGCAGGTGTAGAAAATCTTATAGTTGTTGATACAGATGATGCGCTTCTTGTTTCAGCAAAGGGTTTTTCCCAGGATGTTAAGGGGATTGTTGATATTTTGAAAGAAGGCTCTGATAGGGATAATGAGCTTACTATTCTTCATACAACAGTGGAAAGACCCTGGGGAACCTACAGGGTCTTACATGAGTCAGATGATTATAAGGTAAAGGAAATAGTTGTAAAGCCAGGGAAAAGACTCTCCCTGCAAAAGCATGCACACAGAGGTGAAAACTGGGTTATTGTAAAGGGGGAAGCGCTTGTGCAGATTGGCGATGCTGAATATTTAAAAAGAAGCGGGGAGTCTGCATATATTCCTGCAGGGGAATTGCACAGGCTTTCAAACAAGGGTGAAGTGCCGCTGATTATTATTGAAACTCAAAGCGGAGATTATTTAGGTGAGGATGATATTGTAAGAGTTGAAGATGATTATAAAAGGATAATAGAAGGTTAAAGTTTTTTTGATGAATAAATTATTTGACATAGCTTTATAATTTTTTTATACTATACATTGGATTAGCTTATGGAGGATTTTATGGCACTTGAAGAAAATGATTATAAAGCAATAGAGGATTATTTAAAAAATAACCTGACCAGGATAATTTCGGAGCAGAGTCTGGCAAAACCTCCTGTTGTTTATGAAATAGAGCTGCGAGAGCGCATGGTTCGCGTAGAAGAGGAGCTTAAAAATCAGCGTGAATTGATGCTCAAAGGCTTTGAAATGATGGATAAGCGCTTTGAAGATATGCAAAAGTATATGGATAAGCGTTTTGAGCAGGCGGATAAGCACTTTGAACTAATGGAGAAGCGTTTTGAACAGATAGATAAGCGCTTTGAACTAATGGAAAAGCGTTTTGAACAGATAGATAAGCGCTTTGAAGATATGCAAAAGTATATGGATAAGCGTTTTGAGCAGATAGACAGGCGCTTTGAGCAACTGGATAAGCGTTTGGAATTGATGGAGAAGCGCTTTGAACAGATAGATAAGCGTTTTGAACAGGTTGACAGGCGTTTTGAGCAGCTGGATAAGCGCTTTGATGAAATGAATAAGCGTTTGTTTCAGTTTATGATATGGTCCTTTGGTTTAACAGTATCTGCTGCAGGGGTAATTATAGCTGTTATGAAGATGTAGTGGATGAGTTATAAAGGGATTTTGGGTGAATGAAAAAAATACTAATAACAGGATTTTCCGGATTTGTAAGCCCCTATTTTATTGAATATCTTGAAAAAGAGAATGTAAAATGTGAAATTTTAGGGCTTGATATTAATGATCCTGTATTTATTAGTAATAACAGCAAAAATGTAAAAATACAGACAAAAAAAATTGACCTTCTTGATAATGGAGTATTAGAAAAAATAATATATAACTTCCAGCCTGGTTATGTTTTGCATCTTGCATCTTACAGCAGTGTGGGATTTAGCTGGGAAAACCCTTCGCTGAGTTTTAGAAACAATATAAATATTTTCCTTAATCTTATGGAGGCTGTAGTAGCAGTAAATCCTTTGTGCAGAATATTATCTGTAGGTTCTTCAGAAGAGTATGGGAATGTTTCATTTGACAATCTTCCATTGAAAGAGGAGCATCCTCTTAATCCTTTAAGCCCTTATGCTATTGCACGCGTGTCACAGGAACAGCTTTCAAAGGTCTATTGTGACAGATATGGGCTTGATGTAGTAATGACGCGTTCATTTAATCATATTGGTCCTGGTCAAAGGGATGTTTTTGTTATATCATCTTTTGCAAAGCAGCTTGTTGAAATAAAGCGGGGTATAAAAAAACAGAAAAAACTTGTGACTGGAGATACTTCTGTTGTAAGGGATTTTCTTGATGTAAGGGACGTTGTTGATGCATATGCCAGGCTGTTTAAAGATGGAGTAAAAGGAGAGGTTTATAATATTTGCAGTGGGAATGGGGTTTCTCTTTGTGAAGTTATTGACATGCTGTGTGGAATACTTGAAATTGAAATTGAGCTTGAAACTGATCCCAATTTAATAAGGCCTAATGATAATAAAATTATAATAGGATCAAATAAAAAGTTAAAAGACGCTACTGGCTGGGAACAGAAAATACCGTTGAAAAAAAGCCTGGAAGATATATTAAATTATTGGGATCAAAAGATACAGGTTTAAATGAGGGAAGCAGTTGTTAAAAGAAATACAAAAGGGGTGAGCAAATTCTATGAAAAAGGCGTTAATAACTGGAATAACAGGACAGGATGGATCATATCTGGCAGAATTTCTTCTTGAAAAAGGATACGAAGTGCATGGCATTAAGAGAAGTGCATCATCATTTAATACTGAAAGAATAGCTCATATTGATCAGGATCCTCATGCAGAGGATAGGAAATTTGTAATTCACTATGGAGACCTTACTGATTCAAGCAACTTGATAAGAATTATTCAGCAGATTCAGCCTGATGAAATATATAACCTTGGAGCTCAATCCCATGTTCAGGTTTCTTTTGAGATACCTGAGTACACTGCTAATTCAGATGCTGTTGGAACCTTGCGGCTTCTTGAAGCAATGCGGCTGCTTGGTCTTGAAAATAAAGCGAAGTTTTACCAGGCGTCAACATCGGAACTTTTTGGCAAGGCACAGGAGATCCCCCAAAAGGAGACAACACCTTTTTATCCACGCAGTCCCTATGGTGTGGCAAAACTATATGGATTCTGGATTGTTAAAAACTACCGTGAGGCATATAATATGTACGCCTGCAATGGCATTCTTTTTAACCATGAAAGCCCCAGACGAGGGGAAACTTTTGTAACGCGAAAGATTACCAGGGCTGCTGCTAGAATTAAACTCGGTCTTCAGGAAAAACTTTATCTTGGTAACCTTGATGCAAAAAGAGATTGGGGTTTTGCAGGTGATTATGTTGAGGCAATGTGGCTTATGCTCCAGCAGGATAAACCGCAGGATTATGTCATTGCCACAGGTGTAAATCATACTGTTAGGGATTTTGTTTCAATGTCATTCAGGGAGGTAGACATAGACCTGGAATGGCAGGGGAAGAATGAGAATGAAAAGGGGTTTGATAATAAAACAGGAAAAATACTTGTTGAGGTTGATCCCAGATATTTTAGGCCAGCAGAGGTGGAGTTATTGATAGGCGACTCATCTAAGGCAAAAAAAGAACTTGGATGGGAACCAAAGGTAAAGCTTCCGGAGCTTGTGAAGATGATGGTTCAGGCAGATTATAAAATTGCAGAAAGGGATTTGCATCTTTAGAATGTTTCTGGCAAATTAGCTTTATTTTGAAATAAACTGTTATCTAAAAATTTTTCGTTATGTTTTATTATTTTCAAAATCTATGGCTAATCTGTAATAGTGGTCTATTTTTTACAAATAAAGTAATTTTTGAAAGAATCTGTCTTGTTTTTTTAATTTTTACTAAAAGTGGACTGAAAAGAGTATAGATATTTTTAATAGTACCTGATTTTTAAGGATTTAATTTTTTATATGATAAATATATCCTGGAAAATAATTGTTTAATAAAACAATAACTTTGTTGACTCAAAATGGAAGTGCTCCAAAAATAAAATTGTTTTTTGGATTTTAAAATATAATCTTCTGGTGAGAATGTTGGCTTTTACGAAAAATTTATTTTATATTGTGCGAAATGATAAGTCCAACAAAAATGACATAGGTTTTTTTAAAAAATTCTATGGTCAAATTTCAGTTTTTCAGCAGTACTATAATGTTTATTTTGTATTTTTTAAAAATAATCATTTAACCGTAGAGTTTTTTGAAAAAGGATCAGCAGCTAATCCTGTAGAGTTTAAATTAAAAAAGTATAGGTTTAAACTAACAGCCTATTTGCTTTTTTATTTCAGGGTAAATTTATTTATTAAACAAAATCAAATTGACATATTATATCACCGATATAAATTTTCTGAACCATCTTTTTTGTTTTTTTTATCCCGCATAAAAAGAAAGTATAATAAGTCGCTTATTTTTCTTGAATTTCCTACCTTTCCTTATGATGAAAACTGGGGAAAAGAAGCTTTGTTAAAAAAAATTTTATTACCTGTTGATAGATTCTTTAGAAGATTTTTGAAAAGATATGTTGATTATGCTGTTACATATACCTTGGGGAATGTTTATAATCTTAAAACGTTGCATATACAAAATGGCTTATCTATTTCAGATTTTTCTCAAAAGAGGGTTAAGAAATTTAATGAAAATAATATCAGGTTCATTGGTGTAGCCGGGCTGGGTTATTGGCATGGATTTGATCGTGTTATAAAAGGCATTTATTTATATTTACAGAATAATAATACTAATATGGTATTTAATATTATTGGAGAAGGTAAAGAAAAAAATAATTTAATAAAATTAACAAAAGAATTAAACCTGAATAATAATATAGTTTTTAATGGGGCAATGCAGGGTAAAGAACTGGATATGCTTTTTGATGAATCGGATATTGCAGTTTCTACTATAGGGTGGCACAGAATGGGAATCACTAAATCATCAACATTGAAATCAAGGGAGTACTGTGCAAGAGGCATTCCATTTATTTATGAAGGTGATGATGATGGCTTTGCTGACGATTTCCCTTATATTTTGCGTGTTGACAGTAATGATGAGCCAATCAATATTGAAGTTGTTATTGATTTTTATAGGAATATTTTAAAGGGGTATACAGAGAAAATGCGAAATTATGCAGAAAACAATTTCTCCTGGGATAATCAGATGATGCAAATAATTGATATAATAAACAAGAGGTCATATGTATAGGGTTGCTTTGGTAGGTTGCGGAAGAATTTCCGTAAGGCATAGTGAATTATTGGGCAATAATCAGATTGCAGAGGCAGAACTTGCTGCTGTATGTGATATTGTAGAAGATAAGGCTAAAAAAATTGGTGAAAAATTTAATGTT
Organism: uncultured Leptospirales bacterium; assembly: GCA_964438485.1. GTDB lineage: Bacteria > Spirochaetota > UBA4802 > UBA4802 > UBA5550 > JBBAGC01. Next base: position 6,054 of record CAYTLM010000093.1, read on the forward strand.
CCTTATTATTCTGATATGCATGAAATGATGCAGAATGAAAAAATTGATATAGTTGTTATTCTCACAGAAAGCGGGAAACATGCAGAGCATACTATTGAGCTGGCTAAATATAAAAAATCTATTGTTGTTGAAAAACCAATGGCATTAACCCTGGAAGACGCTGATGAGATGATCAAAGTATGTGATCTTAATAGGGTTAAACTATTTGTGATTAAACAAAACAGATTTAATGTTCCGGTTGTGAAGCTAAGAGAAGCCCTTGAGCAGGGCAGGTTTGGCAAAATTGTACTTGGAACTGTCAGGATTAGATGGTGCAGAACTCAAAAGTACTATGATCAGGATACATGGCGGGGGACATGGGCTCTTGATGGCGGTGTTTTGACTAATCAGGCAAGCCATCATATTGATTTACTTGAGTGGATGTTAGGAGATGTGGAATCGGTTTTTGCTAAAAGTTCAACGGCTCTGGTTAATATTGAAGCTGAAGATACAGCTGTTGTGGTTTTACGATTTAAAAGTGGAGCTCTTGGAGTGATTGAGGCTACTACAGCAGCAAGGCCAAAAGATTTGGAAGGATCGCTTTCAGTGCTGGGAGAGAATGGAGTAGTTGAGATAGGGGGATTTGCTGTTAATCAGCTAAAAGTATGGCAGTTTGTGAATCAGGAACCTGGAGATAGCGATGTTCTTGAAAAATATTCGGTTAATCCGCCAAATGTGTATGGGTTTGGTCATCAGGCATATTATGAGCATATTATTGATTGTATTAAAAATAATAAAAAGCAGCTTGTTGCAGGACTGGAAGGAAGGCGGAGTCTGGAATTGATAAGTGCTATTTATGAATCTGTAGAGACTGGGAAAGAGGTTTTTTTAAGATTTACGCCAAAACAGTGCAAGTTGGGGCATAAGAATTGAATTTGCCTGAATTAAAAAAAGTTCAAATTAGAGACGTTGATTTTGGAAAAAATATAACTGTTGTTGAACCGGTTAATATTTATGAATGTCAGATAGGCGACAGTTGTTTTATAGGGCCTTTTGTAGAAATACAGAAAAATGTAATTATTGGAAATAAATGTAAAATTCAATCTCATGCTTTTATATGCGAATTGGTTACAATAGGTAATAATTGCTTTATTGGTCATGGTGTAATGTTTATTAATGACAAGTTTGCAACAGGAGGCCCTGCTGGGGGCGATAAAAAATTGTGGCTTGAAACTAAAATTGGTAATAATGTTTCAATAGGTTCTAATGCGACAATAATGCCTGTGAGTATATGTGATTATACTGTAATTGGGGCAGGGGCAGTTGTAACTAAAAATATAGTTGAGCCTGGTTTTTACGTTGGAAATCCTGCTCGTAAATTAAGGTGATTTAAAAATTTTTTTAATTGATGTGACAATATTATTTTTTATAAAAAACGGGCTGGTATGTAATGATAAAATTTTTAGATTTAAAATGGCAATATTTATCTATTAAAGAAGAAATT
>CAYTLM010000094.1:0-7517 GCA_964438485.1 uncultured Leptospirales bacterium
ATCAACCAGGATGACAAGCGCATTGTAGATAAAAGGACTCTGCTTTCTGACAGGGATTCATCTGCCAGGGGTTATATTACAAAAGATAAAGGGGACAGATGGTTAAACAATTCCCTTGAATTTAAGCTTAAAAAAGGTTCCTCAGGTTCTGAATCAGGAAGGAGGGTGGTAAGTCAGGGAAAGGAAAAGTTTATTTTAAACGATTTATCTGAAGTAGTAATGAACATAAGCAGACCCTGGGAAAGAGCCAGATCCTCTGCTGGTTCAGGTGGTGCTGCATATCAGGTGACAATTCCTGATAAAAACAGCGTTACACGACAAAATGCTATTTATTATTCCAATGACGGGATGTTTTCTTTTAATACTGCAAAGTTTAAAAATTTTGAGTATTTCAGGCAGATGAAAAATAAAATTGCCTCAAACTGGCATCCTCCTGCAATGGCAAATGCCATTATAAGGGGTTACAATCCTGTTACAGGCGCTTATGCTCCAGGAAGCATGAGAATAATGGCTATACAAAGCCAGCAGGTAAAACTTTATTTTATTATGGATAGAAATGGTGATGTTCTTGAAGTTAAAATTCTTGATTCATTGGGGAATAAATCACTTGATAGCTCCTGCCTTGATGCAATCAGGTATTCCAAAAATTTTGGTTCTGTTCCAGATAATATAAAAGGAGAACAGGTGCTGATCCCCTTTATATTCGGCTATTATTCCAGGTGATCTACTTGTATATTCCCCAGCCTTAATGTCTTAACTTTTATTTAAAATGCCTTCAGCTCACCGCCGCGTCACACACTCATTTATTTAAAATAAAATGCCCTAATATTCCCGCCGCCGTAGGCGGCGGGAATATAGAAAACATGTTTATTATACTAAAAAATGTTCTTAGTAATAACTATTTACATTTTTAGATCCTTCAGAGTCATTTCTCCAAGAACCTTATGTCTTGCATCAGTAAGCTGGTCAAAGATCTCTTTGATATTTGTCTTGCTGTTTTTCTTTTTTAACCCTGGAGGAAGGAGCATTTCAGATTCATTAATAGTATCAAAAATCCTTAAAAGCTTCATGCTTTCAGCCGGGCCTGTGGGGATAAAGCGACCCTTGTTGTCAGTATCAATGTATCCCTGGTCAGTAAAAAGCTTTATAAAATAATCCTGGTCAGCTGCGTTGAATTTAATTTTTTTCATAATTTCAGAATAGGTTGATGAACCCTTCCCTGACTCAAATTTAGAATATATATGGTTAAGAATTGCCAGGCCATAATAGAGGTTAACCTTGCGTATATCCTTAAATGTGTTTTTAAGGCTTTTGTATGTTTCAGGATGCATAAGGGTATATGAAACCTCTGCTCCGTAAAGTATTATCAGGGCAGAAGCATAAACCATGAGAAGAAATAATGGAAAAGCTGCAAGCGCACCGTAAATAGCAAATGTTCCTTTAGCAAAAGCCTTAACATAGTAGATAAAGAGCAGAATAAAAATTACCCATACTGTGCCTGTAAAGGCTGCGCCAATTGCAGAAAAGCGGAAGGGAATTTTTGTGTTTGGTATTGTTGTGTATGCAACAACAAAGAGTATCCATATAAAAAGAAAAGGGGCAAAAAAGTTTACAGCCATATTTATAAAGCTTTTACCCGATTCACCACTCCACTTATAAGCAGCGTTTGATGTATGTTGAATTGTTCCTCCATTGCCCACTGCCCAGATTTTATTTTCAGAGAGGAGCATTTTGTTTATTCTATTGGTTGGCAATTTTTCACTCCTCCAGGTTTCGCCTCCATTTATTGTGCGAATAATTGTACCGCTTTCTCCTGCTATGTATCCTTCATGTTTAGTTAAAAATACAATGGAGTGAAAATTATACTCCTTGAAATTGCTTTGAGTCCAGGTTAAACCTTTGTCTGTGCTTTTTAAAATCAGCCCTTCATTGCCTGCAATCCACAGGTCGTTTTTATCAGTAAAAAACACAGTGTTAAGATTGGAAATTTTCTTTTTTTGTTTTGCTTCATTTATTGTTTTGCCTGTCCATGTTTCACCATAATTTTCAGAGTAAAGTATTTTCCCATTTGTGCCTGTTATTATTCCTGTGTTCTGGTTAAAGGCAATTGAAAGGTAAGAGACTGAATCATCTCCAGTGTTAATAATCTGCCAGTCCTTTCCGCTGTTTTCGGTTTTTAAAATTATTCCTGAATCTGATGCTATAAATCCTTTAACAGGGCTTATCATATAAATGGCATTGAAGTTAAAATTTCCCCATTTGCTTAACTGCCAGGTTTTTCCGCCATTTTCAGTTTGAAGAATAGTTCCCTTTGTACCAACTATCCAGCCCTTGCTGTTCAGGAACTGAATATCGGAAAAATCAGTCTTTAAAAGTCCTTCCATATCCATACGAAATTCATCTTCAATAAAAACTTTTTCTGCATCTTTGTATATATATGCGCGCTGGTTTTCAATATCTATTGATGTTTCTTCGATCTGGAAAAATTTATTCCCATCTGCCTGGCCCTGCATTATTGTTCCCTTGCTTCCAGCTATCCAGACTGTGTTATTATATATTGCTGCTGAGTTAAGATTTGCAGATGAAAATGTTGCGGATAATTTTGTTGCAACAGTTGTACCTGCTATGAGCATAACAGGACCAAGTGTAAGTATTGCCCAGTAGTAAACAACCCTTTGCAAAATTGAGCGCCCGGCTTTTACCTTCCATATATCGTTTAATGCTTTTTCAATTGCCCGCAGTGTTCCTGTTGCTGTAAAAAGCATTACAACTGCACCAATTCCACCTATTCTTGCAGCATTATCTATAAGTTTTGAAATAGCTTCAATAAAAGGAGCGATGTTTATTTTAATACCATGATCTATCATGAAAATGGAAACCTCTCTAAAGAGGTCATCTTTTTTGTTTTCCGCACCAGAGAATATTGTATAAAATGTAAGCACAACAGTAAGGGCTGGTATTAGTGAAATAATGGCAGTATAGGCAACTGCTGAAGCTTTTGTGAAGCAGTCATCAACAAGAAACTTTCTTGTGGCAACAACAAAAACTTTTGCAGCGTTTATAAGCCTGTTAACTACGTCATTTTCAAATGAATAGCCTTCATAAATTTTTATTATATGATCAATAAGAGTATTTTTTTTATTGTTAAGATTTTTAATACGGGTTTTAAAGGATGTCTTCTTTTTTGACATATTATTCCTCGCAAAAATTAGAAAAAAATATTTTAACCAATAGTATTAAAATTGTCAACAAATAAGAGTAGAAGAAATTTGTGTTATTTTAGACCCCATCCCCTATCCCCTTCCCCACAATGAAGAAGGGGAATTAGTAGCATGAATTTTTTGTAAATATTAACTGTATAATTACATGAATTTTAAATTTTAAAGTATAGCCATAAAATTTTATACTACAAAGCCCTCATTCGCCGCTTTTTGCAACATCCTGTTGTGCGTCGAAACGCACACATCTTGTGTGCAGTCCATTGTGGAGAGGCAGACTCTTTTCGGTACTTCCTGTGCCTGAGCCTGCATCAACCTCATCCTGAGAACGCGGCGCGACGAAGTCGGGGTGAGGTCATTCAGGTTTTAAAAATATAAATTGAAGTTTAATGATACGTGGTGCCAGGAGTAATCCCTGTTTTTATTGTATGAGTAATCGGTCATAAGTGATACACTTTGTGTAATTTTTAATCTTTCGGAAAAACCTGTTGTTGTAATATGTCTTTTAAATCCTGCAGGGGCGTAATAGTAATTTCCAAAAAAATGTCCCTTCCATGGTCCTAGTGATACAAGCATCCCGGCTTCTGCTCCCACATGGAAGTCAGTGCTATTGCTGTATTCTGAAGCAAAGAAAGATTTTAATCCTGCGAAACCATAGATCTGGATGCTGTTCCCTAAATTAGTGCTTAAACCACTGGCACCCTTTATATAATATGAAAGATGTTCTTTTTTATCCTTCCAGAAATTTTGTATAAAACCTGTTTTAAAATCCCAGCATGCGCTTGTAAAAAATCTGTCAGATGCAGGTAAAGATACCAGATCAATCAGATCAAATCTATGTAATTTAAAATCTTTATCAGTTTGATAATACCTTGCTTCAATATTGCCGAATATTATCTGGGAATTTTTATTATATCCATCATCAGGATCCATCAGGCTGTGCGCAGTATATCTGTATGCTATAGAATAAAAAAACTGATCCATTCTGTATCCGGCTTCTGCTGATATTCTTTGTGATCTGTGAGACTTCTCAGGGGAAACTGGAGTTTTTATTTCAGGTATTGCATAATCAATATTAAGTGCGTTTCTTTTTGTTAATACAGATAGAAATCGGGTCCTGTAATCCTCCTGGCTAATATTACCTTTTGCAGCCATAAATTTCAGGTATTCAATTGCCAGGTCGCAGATTATAACTTTTTTAGTATCCGGTAAGTCAGCTTTATCAAGCCTGGAAATGTCCATTTTACCTTTACATATGGCAAGAACAATAGACTGTTCTTTTTTTGTAAGGAATGATTTTAGATGCTGAATTTTTGAATACAATGAGGGTCTGTATACTGTGTTAGATATAAATTTTTTTTCATCCACAACCCTTAGGGTGTCAATTGGTTCAACAGTCCAGAAAAATGAATCAGTAAGGGCTGTCTCGGGCCGGGCAACTTCAAGTAGATAGAGTAAATTAAAGGAGCAGTTTTCATCAGCAAAATAGTAGTCTGAATAAATGTCTTCAATTTCCACTATGTGTCTGACTACTTTTTCAATTTCCTCTTTATTGAGGTTCAATTCATATTCCCACATATCCCTCATTTCTCCGTCACTGTATTCCTTTATTTTTTGGTAATACGGAAGAAATGAAAAATATCCTTTATAAATACCAAATAATCCTTTAAAAGCAAAAATCGGGCCAAATGTCTCATCTGTTATTGCTGCATAGTTAGCTGCCCTTGCCATGAGGCGGCCCTGATTTTCTGATTCTATTATTAAGAGAGTGTGTCCATACATGGAAGCAGGGCTGTTCATGTAGCCTGCGGGAAAAACAAGAGTTATGCTCGATGGAGACAGGCTATTGTAAAATTCGGTAAAATCTTCCTCTCCATTATAGTAAAGAAAAGTTTTGTCTATATTTAATTTTGTATTTAGCCAGTCAAACCTTGCTGCAAATTTTGCTGTTGGATGTATAGTCCCATCTACAGGTTTTGTAAAGAAGGAACGGATAGTAGCCTCTAATTCTTTTTCAGAATTTTTTTTCCCTTCATCTGAAAGAAAAAAAGCAGGGTCATCAACTAAACTTTTAACACCTTTGCCGGATTTTTTATAGTGCAGCAGGGTATGCCAGTAAATATCATTGTGGAGTTTATTTTTTAAAGCAGTAGAAATCAGGGAATCTATATATGCTTTATGAGTGTCCTGAATTTCCAGGGTTTTATTCTCTGCATAAATATTGTTCACTAATATAAATAGAATAAGTACGGCATTCAAGCCGTACTTATATAGATGAGTATACTTGAGACTTTTCAATTTTAGCTGTTGTAAATATCTTTGATATTAGCTACAACTTCCTGTGACTGAATGTCTTTTGAATTATAGATTTTATTAAAGTTCTGGTGAAGTTTGCTTTTAAATTCTATTTTATTGTCAACTTTCATCAGGTGAGCAAGAGTATCAAGATATTCACCGTCTCCTTTTGCAATATCAGTAGCAAGATTGTCCATGTTTTCAGCAACATAAACATCAACTATGTTAACGCCAATTGTAGATCCTGCCTTATAACCGGAAGTACCTGTAGTAATAGCAAAAGTACTGCTTCCTGAAGTACCGTTTGTTGTTACAGCAAGAACTTCAAATACTTTGCCTTTTTTTCCTTTTAAAATTTCTGTTCCAAAACCGCAGCCCACGTTGTTTGCGAAAGCATCTGCTACAAAAAACATAGCAAGAAGCATAGTTGATGCAAGTAAAACTTTTTTCATAAAAAAGCCTCCATTTGTTTTTTATAAATGTTATTATTGTTAAACGAATTTAAGTTAATAAAAGGCCGGGGAAATTTCAATAGAAAAAATATAAAAAAATAAAATTAATATGATATTCTATATAAAACATATTAATTTTAAACCTTTATGATTATTCAGTAGCTGTAAAGTTTACTGTTGGTAATATAACAGGTGGTATATTTGCTTGTGCAGTATAGCTGGTGATGATACTTCTGGCAAAGGGGAACAAAATTGCAGGACCGTTATGTTTGGATAATGTTTTAAATAAATCGTCAGACATTTTTTCAGCAGCCTGAAATCCACCTTTTATTTTAATGAAAAAAAACAATCTATCAGATTCAGATTTAACTGTAATATTTAAAACGACTTGAACAAAACGTTTATTATCTGAGAGGAAATTATTTTCAATATTTATTGTTTGACTTATCTTCTCAGATTCTTTTCCAAAATCATCCTGAATTATACAATCAATTTTAGAAATTCGATAACCTAAAAATTTGAATTCACTTTCATTCATTATTAAGCTGCTCTTAAAAAGATTGGTTTAATTTTTTGGATATTTTCATTTTCATCAAATGAAAACTTAATAGCTGGATTAATGAAAATATCAATTTCTCCAGCAATTTGCGGAGTCGAATATGACAGGTTGGTTATAATAGAATCATCAAACACTTTAATCTGATCTCTTGAAAGTGAAGCATTATATAATTCTGTATATTCAGAAACAGACATGGTTTTGAATTTATATAACAGTTTCTTTAATTCATCAATTCCATGTTTCATATTATGTAACCCATTCTATTGTAATTAATTTGTTGCTAACAATAACCTCATTATGTTTTACACATATTTGTAATTGAGGTCGTCTAACTATATAAGAATAATAACCCAAATCTTTCTTTGAATCAACTAATGCTCTTATAAAATCTATGTCAAGCTTTTCCATCTCCTGAAAAATTAAATTTTCATTAAATTCCTTAATTCCCTTTCCTGATTCTTTATGTTTTTTTATTGCTTCTTCTTTTATTTGATCATAAATTTTTCTATGTTCAATTTCAAACGCTATGTCTATATATTTTTCACTTTCTATACAAGCTTCAAAAATAGCCCAATTTTTAAATTTTTTTACAAATTTAGCCCAGTCACGAGCTTCTATAATTCCATCGCAAAGAGTACCATACGATTCAAAGAAATAAACACCGCTTCCAAGCCATTCACTATGTTTAGATTTTAAATAGCCAGTCTTATTAATATTATCAGCAGCTTCCGCTTTCGTTCCATGATAACAGATCAGTTTCATATATATTTTATATAGATATGCTTGAATTCAATGTTATTATTGTTAAACGAATTTAAGTTAATAAAAGGCTGGGGAAATTTCAATAGAAAAAGTAAAAAAAATAAAATTAATATGATATTATATGTAAACGTATTAATTTAAATAACAGAGCAGCTATTTTTAAAGATGAAATAAAAAAGAGTTGATTTTGAGGAAGCGTTTTTATACAGTTTCTTTGGCTTTTGCAGATTT
>CAYTLM010000095.1:0-7449 GCA_964438485.1 uncultured Leptospirales bacterium
CTGTAACTGAGCTATCGCTAAAATCAAGAGTATCATCAACAATCTGAAAAGCATAACCAAGCTCCAAGCCAAGGCTGTGCATTGCTTCACTCTCTGATTTAGTACACCCTCCTTTTATTGCTCCCACATAGGAAGTGGCAGCCATAAGCCGCCCGGTTTTCTTTTCTATTATGCTGTAATAACGCTCTTCTGTTATTTTGCTAATATTTGAATATTCTATCTGATAAAGCTCACCCATCACCATTTCATTTGTTGCTTCAGCTAGTATATTCAATACACGACTATCCCCGTCCCTTATTGCAATATTCACAGCAAGCCCATAAAGATAATCACCTGCTAGAACAGCAACCTTGTCACCAAATTTGCCAGGAACAGAAATATCGCCTCTGCGCATAAAAGATTTATCAATAATATCATCGTGTATCAGTGAAGCACCATGAATTATTTCAACAGCAGCAGCAAGATCAATAATCTCATCGCTAATTACAGATCCTTTAAGCCCTGCAGCAAACAGTAGCAGCGAAGCCCGTATCTTTTTGCCTCCCTTGACAAAAAGATGAAAGGCGCTGTCATCTATAATCGGGACTCCTGTCTGAATATGAGACTTAATGCTTTCATCAACCCTTGCAAGTTCATCTGCAAGAGGGGTTAAAATTTTTTTTATATTATCACTCATTCTTTTTTATCAATCAAAAGTTGACATGCACTCCCGTCTGGATTCAAAAATCTCAAAAACCTTGTCAAGCATAGTGGTCTGGAAAAGTTTTATAAGATTGTCACTGGCAATGATAAGCTTAATATCACCATCCTTATCCTTGATCTTACGCTTAATTGCCACCAGAACACCAAGTGCAGAACTGCATATATGTTTTACATCTATCATGTCTATACAGATCTTTACCCTGCCATCATCAAGACATTCATTAAGAATAGTTTCAAGCTCCTCGGATTCATTTTGGTCTATACGTCCATCAAGAACTATCATTTCATAATTATCATAAGAATTTCTTTCCATTTCTGACCCCGCATTATTTATTCCTGCAATATAGTTTTATATATAAAGAATTAAGCGCTATCGGGTTTCCGAATATCTGAACGGGCAATAGCGCAGGTAAAAACCCTTTTTGCACCAGCATTTTTTAGACATCTGGCACATTCATTAAGAGTAGCACCTGTGGTAAAAACATCGTCAATAATCAATATATTTTTACCAGTAATCCTGAATTTATCACTTATTTCATATCTGTCAATCACATTTATAAACCTTTCAGTATAATTAAGATCACGCTGCACACCTGATTTACTTCTTTCTTCAAGCAGATTCTCCACAGATTTGCCCCACTCATCTGCTATTGACGCTGCAAATAGTCGTGATTGATTATATCCTCTCTCTTTAATCTTGCCTTTAAACATGGGAACAAATGTAACTATATCAATCTCAGACTTTATCTCATCCAGCTTTTCTTTGAGAAAAGGAATAAAGGCTTTGCAAACCTTTTTTCTCCCCCTGAACTTCAAGGCATGAATAGCATCCATAACAACATTTTTATATTCAAAAACAATAATATTTTTTTCAGGATAAAACTCCCTGTCCTCACATATAGTGCAATGCCCTTCTGTCATAATACCACAGCATAAAGGGCAGCCATCATTTAAAACCTCTAAGGATGCTGCACAGCTTTTACATATATTATTATCGCTGGATAATACAAAGTTTCCACAGGAAACACAAAAACAGGGAAATAAAATATCAGCCAAAATTGAAATCATTGCACTACTCTTTCCTGTAAATTGTCGGATCAGGAACACCTGCATTGATAAATCCCTTACGTCTAAGTACACAGCTATCACAGCTTCCACAGGAAAAGCCCTCTCTGGAAGGATCATAACAGCTGTGGGTTAAAGAATAATCAACTCCAAGCCTGGCGCCCTCTTTTATTATCTCAGGTTTGGACATATCAATAATAGGAGTATGAATATTAAATCCTCGCCCCTCTGTGCCAGCCTTTGTACCTGCATTAGCCATGACTCTAAAGGCATCAAAAAAATCAGCCCTGCAATCAGGATAACCGCTGTAATCAACAGAGTTTGCACCTATAAAAATATCAAATGCCCCTGTAGATTCAGCATAGGCTAATGCATAGGAAAGAAAAATAATATTCCTTGCAGGCACATAGGTATCGGGTATTTCCTGATCTTTAATTTCTCTGTTTTTTGGCACATCCATTCCCATAGAACTGGTAAGTGCTGAGCGAAAAATAGCTGTTGGAATTTCAACTTTAACATGGTTTTTAATTTTAAAAAAATCAACCAGCTTTTCAGCAAATTGAATTTCAATTTCGTGTTTCTGCCCATAAAAAAAAGTTAAAGCAGATAATTCAAAACCCATATTCATAGCTATTGCAGCTGTTGTAGCAGAATCAAGGCCGCCGCTTAATAGTATTATTCCTTTTTTCACAATTACATTTCCTGAAATAAAGTATTTGATTCATCTTTTAATAAAGTCCAATTTCAATCTGCATCAAGTCAATTATAAAAATATTTTCTTTTTATCTTTTATTATTTATACGAATTAGTCTGTCATTTTTTTGTTTTTTTTATATAATACTTGAGACATTTACAATAATTATTTTGATTGACTCATAAACAATGCTATAGATACATAACTATATAATATAGGCAGATTATGTGATTTAGAATAATCAGCTTCCCTTTAAATCATAGCTTTTTGATTATACATAATTTCTGGAGATTTGTAATGATAGATACAAAAATGCTTGAAATCCTTGCATGCCCTGCCTGCAAAGGTGATGTTGAATATAATATGCGGGATGAGAAAATAATCTGCATAAACTGCGGCTTAAAATACCCTGTAAAAGATGGAATACCAGTAATGCTGGTTGATGAAGCAGAAAAACCTGTGTAAAACTGATAATTGTTTTACTTTTAAAAACACTCTCAAACTGTTAAAAAATACATCAATATAATAATTTATAATCCAAGAAGGTTCAATATGCGTAAATCAGAAAATCCTTTTATAAAATTTACCGGATATTTATTAATAGGCTTTTTTTTGCTTATAATAATACTCTCTTTCGGAATGCCTGATATAGGTTTAAATTGTGGAGGCATGGATCCAGGAACAATTGCAATTGTAAATGGGGAAAAAATTCATACTCTGGAATATTTAAGATACAGGGACACAAGATTCAGTCAGTTTAAAAATCAGAAAATGGACAGCTTTATTCTGGATAACTTTATTCTTGAAGTTTTACTCCTCCAGGAAGCAAAAAAAACAGGAATAAGAGTTACCGAAAACCAGATTTCCCGCTATATTACCAATACCCCTGATTTTAAAAATCCTCAAACTGGACAATATGATCCTAAATTTCTTCAAATGGTATTAAAGAACAACAGGCTAAACTTTGATGAGTTTAATAAGCTGCTTGTAAAGGATATAACTATTTCTGATTTTCGTTTTCTGATTTCCACTGGAGCAGCAGTACCTTCTGAGGATATAAAAGCAAAAAACATTGCAGAAAATTCTAAAATACGAATAAAATATGCCCATCTTGCACCAGAACAGATAAAAAAGCGCTATTCAAAAGACATTTCAGTAACAGAAGAAGAAATTGATAATGAGATTAAGAATCAAAACGTAACTATTACTGATCCGGAAACAGACAGGGTAAGAATAAAGAACGACCTGATGGATAAAAAGCTTGAAGCAATTAAAGAAAAAATTGCCTCACAAATAGACAATTATGCTCAAAACGGTGCTTCCTTTTCGAGCACAGCCTCTATTCTCAATGGCAAAATATTTACCAGTGAGGCATTTAAAATTGGTGAAAAAATCAAGCCTGTTGCTAATGAAGAGGGGATTATAAGCAGCATAGAAAATTCTAAAATTTTTATAAACAATATTATGACAATGCCACTTAATTCATCCTCTTCAGTTATTTCGAGCAATACAGGGCTTTATATCTTTACTCCTGTTGAAAGATCAGTTAAGGAAAACACTAAAGACCCTGAAATAAATGAAAAAATAAAAAACAACCTTGCCTATGATTCCATAAACATGATAACACGGAATCTGGTAAAAAATTTAAATGAAAAATCAAAAGTCAGAAAAAATTTAAAAACTGATTGATAAATTTCAGAAAGGAATTTACTTTGAAAATATCTAAATATAAGGAGCTTCAATAAAATGAGCATAAATGCAGAGTATATAAATCCTTTTCTTGAAGCCGCAAGTGTAGTTTTTAAATCTATTTTAAATGTAGATCTGCGAAGAGGGAAACTGGTTATCAAGGAAAATGCTATCCCCTCAATGGATGTTGCAATTATTATAGGTATTACCGGCGGCATTACTGGTGAAGTTGTCTACAGCATGAGCTACCCAATGGTTCACAAAATCTCTGAAGTACTTGCTCCAGGCCTTTCCGAAGAACAAATAAAAGAAGAATATAAAGATATTGTTGGAGAGCTTGCGAATATGATTACAGGTAATGCACTGAACCTTTTTGCATCCACAGGCAAAATCATAGATATAACAACACCAACCGTTATTGAAGGTAAAAACTTTCAAATAACAATGATTAAGCAGACTACACTTGGAATATCCCTATACAGTCCCATGGGTCAGCTTGAAATGAATATAGCTTTAAAATAAAATTCCTGCACCACATTAATCTGATATAAAAAAAAGGCCCTTCAAAAAAGGGCCTTTTTTAACAAGAACACATTAAATTTTACCATATCAAAAAAGATTTGACTGTGCAGTACAATTTTCCTCATCAATCACATAATCGCCAAATACAGATGGGGCCTCTTTTTGTAATATTTTAAGCATTTCCATACAGACACGCCTTATTTCCCACTGTGCAGCCCTATCAAGACGCAGATTAAAAACAGTTCGCAGCTCCCTGAAATTAGCTGAGAAAACAATCTGGCTTTCAAGCGCATTGGGAAGGATAAACCTGGCATTTTCTTTCTTAATACCAAGCTCTCTAAGTTTAATATAATTATTTCTTGTTTCTTCCATCATCTTTAAATAACAAGCCAGAGCCTTATCATTAGATGCAATTTCAGGAGGCACAATAAAATTAAATTCAGCCTCATCCACATACCTCTGTGACTGCTGTGAAAAACTGGCAAGCCTGTGCCTTACAAGCTGATGAGTAAAAGCCCTGGATGCCCCCAGTATTCGAAATGAAGCAGATGCATGCTCAAGAATTGAATGATGCCCTCTTCGTATGGCGCTTTTAATAAAATTTTTTTCACTTTCATCAGTCATTTTAGAAATAGAAAGATAACAGGTGCGGCCAGCTTCTTCAATAAGCTTTTCTCCACCAGGTGTTATTGCAAGAAGGGTTACTTCCGGTTTGTATATTTCCACAACAACCTCGAATAATTAAATTTTCATACCAGAAAAACCCAGAAAAGCAAGAGCTAAAAGACCTGCTGTTATAAAAGTAATTGGAAGCCCTTTCAGATTTTCCGGAATATCTGCAAGCTCAAGCCTTTCACGAATCCCTGCCATAAGAATCAGGGATAGGGTAAATCCGGTACCAGCTCCAAAGCCCTGAATAACAGACTTGAGCAAACCAAATTCAGCTGTTACAAAACCTGAATTTATATTAAGAACAGCAACACCAAGAACAGCGCAATTTGTAGTAATAAGCGGTAAAAAAATACCAAGAGTCTGATACAAGGCCGGGGATACTTTTTCAATGATCATTTCTACAAACTGAACAAGGGAAGCTATTATAATGATAAATGATATTGTTCTAAGGTAAGTTATATCATAAGGAAGAAGTATATACCTGTAAAGAAGAAATGTAAAAAAAGAAGCTATTGTCATTACAAATATAACAGACAAACCCATTCCCAAAGCTGAATCAAGCTTTTTTGAAACACCCAGGAAAGGACATAATCCAAGTATTTGCGAAAGAACATAGTTATTGATAAATATAGTACCTACAAGAATGGCTATAACTACTTTAATTTCCATGACCTACTCCTTTTTCCTGGAATTTAGAGCATTCATTCCCCAAAGCATAAGACCCAGTGTAAAAAATGCACCAGGTGCAAGTATCATTGCAGATGAGGGCTCCATACCCTCAATAAAGGTATAACCTAAAATAGTATTCGCACCCAGAGACTCTCTGAAAAAAGCAAGCACTGTAAGGGTAATTCCAAAGCCAAGACCCATACCCAGAGCGTCAGCTGCTGATGCAACAATGCCATTCTTTGAAGCAAATTCCTCTGCCCTGCCCAGGATAATACAGTTTACTACTATCAATGGAATAAATATACCCAGTGATTTATATACAGCAGGCTGAAAAGCATTAAGAGAAAGCTCAACAATTGTTACATATGTTGCCACAATAGCAATATATACAGGCATTCGCACATGATCCGGAACAAAACCTTTAATAAGAGAAACAAGAATATTGGAGCCTAATAGCACAAAAGTTGTTGCAAGTGCCATCCATAGGGCATTTGAAATTGATGTTGAAACAGCAAGTGTAGGACACATGCCCAGATTTAAAACAAGAATGGGATTTTTTTCCCAAATACCTTTTTTAAATTCCTTAAAAAGGTTCATTCAAGATCACCCCCTGATTCAGAAATTATTCTGGCCTGTGTTAGTTTTATTAAACCCTCTTTAAGACCGCCTGAAATAGCCTTTGTGGTAATTGTTGCCCCTGTTATAGCAGAAACAGCGTTCTGCTCTAAAAGGCTATCCCGCATATCGCTGGTCCAGATACCATGCTTCAATATTGTAATTTTTTTATTCAGATCAATACCTTTAAACTGTTCCTGAAACCAGGGATCTGTAATACCCTCCCCACCATAGGATCTTCCAAGAATAACACCCCAGATTGTTTCACTACGAGCTCTCTCATTAACCCTGGCTCCCAAACCTGGTGTTTCTGATTGCTGCACAATAGATATTCCAAGCATGATATTGTTTTCATCCACACCAACCATGGATTTAATATCACCACTATAGCCATAATTGATGGATATAAAAGCATATCCGGTTAAAACTTCATCATCAACTATTTTTTCACCAACCCAAAACCTGAATTGCTCGCCATTGCCCAATTCCACAACTATAGGCTCATCTATTTCATAACCTGGAAGAACCATCATAAGAGCATTCTTCTCCCTATCGCTTTCCTGTTGAAGAATAACAGGGTATGTAATTCCTCTGACCAGAACAAGAAGCAGAGAAGCACAAAAAGCAACAGTAGCAAGCAAAATGGCTGGTTTTATAATATCTTTCATATTAATAAAATCCCTATAATCTCTCTTTCCGTACGCCAAAGGCTACTGGCTTGGTAAATCTGTCAATAAGAGGTACAGTTGCATTCATAAGAAGAATTGAATATGATACTCCTTCAGGATATCCACCAAGCACCCTGATAGAAAAAGTAAGCA
>CAYTLM010000096.1:0-7436 GCA_964438485.1 uncultured Leptospirales bacterium
TCTCCCTGCCGCGTATATCCGGAATATCAACAACCACCTGTCTGTCAAACCTGCCTGGACGCAAAAGAGCTGGATCAAGAACATCAGGCCGATTAGTAGCTGCAACAATTATAACACCCTCATTTGTCTCAAAGCCATCCATTTCCACAAGGAGCTGATTAAGAGTCTGCTCTCTCTCATCATGACCTCCGCCAAGTCCTGCGCCCCTTAAACGGCCAACAGCGTCAATTTCATCAATAAAAATAATACATGGCGCGCTTTTTTTCCCTTGCTCAAAAAGATCCCGCACTCGCGAAGCACCAACACCAACAAACATTTCAACAAAGTCAGAGCCGCTTATTGAAAAGAAGGGCACACCTGCCTCTCCTGCAATTGCCCTTGCAAGAAGGGTTTTACCTGTACCTGGAGGGCCAACAAGAAGAACGCCTGTTGGTATTTTTGCACCAATATTTACAAACTTTTTAGGCTCTTTTAAAAATTCAACTATTTCAGCCAGATCAGCCTTGGCTTCATCTGCACCAGCTACATCATTAAAATTTGTTTTGTTTTTAGTATCCGGGTTCAACTTGGCCTTGCTTTTACCAAAAGCCATGGCCTTGTTGCCTGCACCCTGTATCTGACGAAACATGAGAAACCATATAAATGCAAAAAATAAAAGCCAGGGTAAAAAACTTAAAAGACTGCGAAGAAATACATTCCCATCTTCATCAGTACCCTCAACAGCCACCTTATATCCAAGAAGAGTTTTAATCAATTCCGGATCATCATAAGGTATGTGTGTTTCAAAATCATAATCCTTGTCTGAAAGAGCAGACCCTGGTTTAACATCTGTGCTTTTATATTTTCCCAATATTTTACTGGAATTTTCGATTTTAACTTTTGCAATTTCATTACTCGTCACTTTATCAAGAAAAACGCTATAATCAAGTATTACTTTGTTATGCCCTGTATTTCTTAAACTAAAAATGGCCATAAAAATAAGGCCTATCATTAAAATAAGAGCTATCTGCCTTGTAGATTTATTCATTCTTCACTCCTGAAGTTTTTAACTAACATTATAATCATCCCTGCTTAAATCGGAACAGTTAATGGCAATAATTACATCTGATTCATTATTAACCTTAAATTCACTAGCAACCCTGTTGCCCTGCAATCCAACAAAACCAGGAAGAAATGCAGCAATTGAATTATTTATTTCTATAAGAGGTACAATACTTTTGGAAAAAGTGTCAAGTTTCTTTTCAATCATCAAATCTTTAATTTTTTTCCAACCATTCTCAAGAGAAATCCTATCGCCCTTTTTCCTGCTTCTTATAATAAGAGAATCGCATTTGTCAGGGAGAGCTAAAAAAACATAGCTCTCATTGTGCATATTCTGAACAAAGAACTTATTGTCAACCCTTTCAATTGAAATTTTTTTCTTTATCTCGTCTATTAAAATTAAAGGAGACAATCGGGCATTTGCTGAATAAGCCCATTCTCTTAGAGGTATTTTTTTAAGTTTTGTATCATAAATATATAAAATTTTTTCATTATTTATGAACTTTTTTTCAATTATTATTTGTGCATTTTGATAAAGAACTAAATTTGATCTTTCTGAATTATATTTTTTTAAAATTTCATTAATAATCGCCAGGGTAAGCCTTTCACCAAAAACCTTATAAATAAGCCTGGATAGAATAAACTTTATAAGACTTTCATTATCTGGAAGTTTATTCATAAAAACTGTAAAACTATTTTCTTCAACAGTAAAAGAATTTTCATATTTTTCAAAAACAAGAGAGTTAAGCAGATCTTCATTTTCCCTTGCATGTAATGAAAGCCTGTTAATGTTTTTAATCGGGTTTTCAAAGCGTTCCTCAAGCATTGGAAAAACTTTATTCCTGACAAAATTCCTTAGATATTTATCATCAGTGTTTGAAGAATCCTCTCTCCAGATTATATTCTTGTTTTTTAAATAAGAGTAAATTTCATCTGCAGTAAAAATAAGCAAAGGCCTTATTATCTTACCAGTATTTGGCTCTATTCCACCAAGTCCCTTTATGCCTGTACCTGATAAAATTCTCATCAAAACAGTTTCTGCATTATCATCATAATTGTGTGCTATTGCTGTTTTGTTAAACCCTGTTTTAATACTCAACTCTTCAATCAAGGAATAGCGGATATCCCTGGCTTCCTCTTCAAAGGACAGCCCGCTTTTGCTTTGACTAAAATCATGTTTTTTAGAGTATAAAACAACTCCATTTTTTTGTGCTAAATTCTCAAGATACTCCTCATCTTTATCAGATTCATCACCCCGCAATAAATGATTGAGGTGAAAAATTATAGTTTCAAAGGATAGATCTTTTTTAAGCCTTTCCATGAGATGAAAAAGCGCAACAGAATCTTTTCCAGCTGACATGGAAAGAATAATCCTGTCCCCAGAAGAGATCATTTTACTGGTTATTATATTTTCCCTGAATCTTATGTAAATTTCATTCATAGATATTATTAACAGAGGTTATGTTAGAAGAAAAAGTTCCTCTTCAAGAACATTCATTATCTTTTCATCTTCATCAGATTTTTCATGATCATACCCTAAAAGATGAAGCAAGCCATGTATAGTAAGCCGTTTAAGCTCATTTACAAGCGTGGTACTGTATTCTATAGCCTGTTCCCTGGCCTTGTCAATAGAAATATAAACATCACCAAGCTCTTCCATAATGCCAGCGTGTGCCGGAAAAGGCTCATCTCTATATGCAAAGGAGATTACATCTGTGGGCTGATTTTTTCCCCGAAATTCATTATTGATTTTAGTAATTTCATCATTATCAGTTAGAATAATTGAAACAGTAACATTGTCTGTTTTAATATGATTAAATACAGTTTCACAGATTTTAATAAAAAAATTTTCATCAATCCCATCTGCTTCAAAAGAAGCTTTGCCCTCTGTAAAAACTTCAACATCTCTCATTATTGAAGAGCTGCCTCCTTATCTTCTGTAACTTCTTTTTCAATCTCCTTTTCAAGATCTTTCACATCTTCTGAATCAGGATACTCGATTCTAGTGTGAAATATACCATAAAGAATATTCAAAAAAGAATTTTCAACAACCTTGAGCTCCTTCATTGAAAGCTCAGAATTATCAAGATCTCCATCATTGAGTTTATTATAAATTATTTTTGTTACCATCCCCTTGATTCTATCTCTTGAGGGATGTTTAAGGGATCTTGATGCTGCTTCAACAGCATCTGCAAGCATCACAATGGCAGTTTCCTTGCTATGGGGCTTTGGCCCGGGATACTGGAAATCGCTCTTATGTACTTTTTCAACGCCATCAGTACTTGCATTTTCAAGTGCCTGGTGATAAAAAAAAGTCATTATAGAATTGCCATGATGTTCCCGAATAAAATCTATAACTGATTCAGGAAGAGAATATTCCCGTGCTAATTCCACTCCCTTGCTCACATGAGAAATAATAAGTCTGGAATAGTCAGCAGGAGGAAGCCTTTTTGCCCTTGAATCTGTTATTGTGTTTTCTATATACATGCCTGGATCAGAAATTTTACCAATATCATGATAATATCCGCCTACCCTGGCAAGCATATGATTTGCATCAATTTCAATACTTGCTGACTCAGCAAGCGTTGCAACCAATAAGGAATGATTATATGTACCTGGTGCATTAAGAAGCATTTTTTTAAAAATATCAGCATTCAGATCAGAGAGCTCCATAAGTTTAAATCTGGTAGTAATGTCAAAAACATGTTCATATAAGGGGAAAATGCCAAGCACCATAATGGAATTAATAATACCGTTTGCCAATGCAAGCTGAGACAAATAAAAAGCCATTTTAAATGAAGAATTTTCAACCATAACAATAGCAAAGATTAAAACAGCAACAATTACTCCAAGTATTAATCCTCCCTTAAAAAAGTCGGATCTTCTGCCCACATTTGAATTAATAAAAGTGCCTATTAAAGCTGTGCTAAAAACAATGAGCGCAGTATAAAAATCCACACCTACCATCATAAGAGTAAAAAACACAAGATAAAGCCCGCTGAATAAGGAGAGAAATACATTATAAAGAATTGAAACCATCATTGTAACAAAGGGAAGCGGCATTAGAAAAATAAAATAAAGCCTTAAATTATCAGAAGATTCCAGCCTGTTTATAAAAAAAGCATAGATCATATAAAAAAAGATAAGTGAAAAAACAACATAGATTGCCTTTTTATCCGGGAAAAAATACTTTTCATACCTGAAACTAAAAAAACTTAAAATAAGGACAAATATCAGCTGTAATAAAATAACTCCAAAAACAAAGCTTACATGAGAAGTCTGAGCATTCTGATTAAGAATTCTGATTTTATTGATAACGTCATTTGTTACAGTGTCACCCTCTCTGCCAATGGTTTGCCCTTTTTTAAGCAGACCTGTTACTGGTTTAACCTGCTTAACCTTTTCATCAAGCCTTCTTTTGGTTTCTTCAGAATTAAAGGAAAGATTGGGCTTCATATTGCTTTTAATAATTGCTGAAACAGCATTCAGGGTATCACGGGGAAAATAAGGTGCAATAGAAGCGCAGATAGAGTAAACCCTTCCCTTCATTACATCAACTGTCACCAGATTATCAACAAGACCTGATACTTCATCATGAAATTCCGGAGAGTTGATATTGCGCACAGTTATGTTTGTAGTCTCAAGTTCCAGAACATTTTCATAAGGCTTATCAAGAATACCTATTCCCTTGTAATCGTAAATATAGATTAAAATATTAGTAACAGACCTTTTAAGCATCCTGGGATTTTCATATTTAAGCAGGGAAAGAAGCAGAGAATCATCGTAGTGAACATATTTAGGAATCCTGTTTTTTAAAGAAACAAGCTGAAAAGTTAAATCATCTGTTCCAATGGGAGGGTTATCCTCAAGAGTTTTAATAACATTATTCAGCAGAAAATCAGATTGCCGCAGATTTTCCTCAAGCACAGCAGAATCTTTATCAAAAACAAGGCTTACTGAATCAACAGCTCTTTTTTTATCAAGCTCTGTTTCTGATTCTTTAACAAAATGAATATCCCTGGGCACACGGATATCTGATTCTATTATATCACCAAGGCTATAATCATAGGTTTTATCTGTGACCTGAAAGGCAAGGATCGCTGTAGAGAGTATAATCAGGATAAATACATATATATAATAGAGACGAATCTTTTTATCTCTAATAATTCGTGTGAAGTTTGCCAGTGATATGTTAAATATATACTTCATAATATATATTAATCAGTATAACCTGCCGTCTCGTATGCTGCAACTATTTTTTCAACAACAGGATGCCTGGAAATATCATCTCTTGAAAAATTAATAAACTCCATGCCATCCACTCCATTAAGAATTTTTTGACACTCTATAAGGCCTGAATCCTTTGGTTTGGCAAGATCTATCTGTGTTACATCTCCTGAAATAACGATTTTGGAGTTATATCCAAGGCGCGTTAAAAACATCTTCATCTGCATTGTAGTGGTATTTTGAGCCTCATCAAGGATAATGTATGAATTATTCAATGTGCGCCCCCTCATGTATGCCAAAGGCGCAACCTCAATATAACCCTTTTCTATTAAAGAAGTAACTTTTTCTATTGTGAGCAGTTCAAAAAGTGCATCATAAAGAGGCCGTAAATAGGGATTTATCTTTTGAGCAAGATCACCAGGAAGAAAGCCAAGGTTTTCACCAGCTTCAACAGCTGGCCGGGTAAGAATAATTCGTTCAACCTTGCCCTTTAGAAAATAATGAATAGCCATAACAACAGCAAGGTAGGTTTTCCCTGTACCAGCAGGACCTATTCCCACTGTTACAGGAGAGCGATTGATAGCAGTAATATAGGAAGCCTGATTTACTGTTCGCGGTATTATTGTACGCCCGCTGTCAGGAATAAAGATTTTAAGCCTCTTTATATCTTCAGTTTTAATTTTCTTTCCTGCATTAATAGCAGAGGCTATATATCGCACCTCAAACTCATCAAGCTCCTGATTCCCGTCTTTTTTAGCCAGATAATCAGCCATAAGATGGAGGGCTTCCATAGCTTTTTTATTTTCATCCTGGTTTTCATCCTGGGATTTTACTATGATAGTATTGCCCCTTGGAATTAAAACAGCATTCATAAGCTCTTCAATCTGCTTGATGTTTTTATCTTTATATCCGCAGATACGCTTATAAAGGGATGTGTCATCAATCTCAAAAGTAATGCTATGCATTATGTGCGAGCCACTCTTATTGAAAGCTCTTTAAGCTGCTCATCAGAAACAGACGAGGGAGCATCACTCATCAAACACTGCCCTTTCTGGGTTTTGGGAAAAGCGATCACTTCACGAATTGAACTTTTTTTAAGAAGCAGCATCATTACCCTGTCAAGGCCAAGTGCAAGACCGCCATGTGGAGGAGCACCAAATTTAAGGGCTTCAAGAAGAAAGGAAAATTTTACCTTAGCCTCTTCATCAGAGATACCAAGAATCTGAAAAATTTTAGATTGAAGCTCAGTGCTGCTTATCCTGATTGAGCCCCCGCCTATTTCAGTTCCATTAAGAACAATATCATAGGCCTGTGCCTTGATATTTTTACAATTCTCTGGAGTAATATTATCAAGCTTAATCAGATCATCAGGAAGTGGTGCTGTAAAAGGATGGTGCACAGCATAGTATCTTCCATCATTAGCATCGTATTCAAACATGGGAAAGTCAACTACCCATAAAAAATTAAGCTTGTCATCATCAATTAAATCCAAATCCCTTGCGATTTTTAATCTCATGTTTGCAAGGGTATTATTAACAATTTTCTCTGTATCAACAGAAAAGAAAATTATAGCTGGTTCTTTTAAATTAAACCTTTTAATAAGTTCAACCTTTTCATTTTCAGTTATAAATTTTGAAATTCCCCCTTCAAAATCGCTCCCTGTATATCTGAACATGGGAAAGCCCTTTGCCCCAAATTTGCTAACATAAACAGAATAATCGTCTGTCGTTTTCCTGGACAGTTTGCCATTATCCTCAACAGCAATACCCTTAATAACACCTTTGTTTTTCAGGGCAGATGAAAACACATTAAATGTTGACTCTGTAAAAATATCACTGCAATCCCTTAATTCAAAGCCAACCCTTGTGTCAGGAGCATCTGTGCCATATTTGCCAATAGCCTCATCATAGGAAATAACAGGAAATTTATAATCAACAGTTTTGCCTGTAATTTCTTTTACTGCAAGCTTTAAAAGATCTTCAATAACATTCATAATAATATCAGGAGTTATGAAGGACATTTCCACATCTATCTGGGTAAATTCAGGTTGACGGTCATTGCGCAAATCCTCATCCCTGAAACACTTTACTATTTGAAAATAACGGTCAAAACCCGAAACCATGAGTATCTGTTTAAACAGCTGTGGGGACTGTGGAAGGGCATAAAAC
>CAYTLM010000097.1:0-7415 GCA_964438485.1 uncultured Leptospirales bacterium
GCTCTTCTTCCATCACCCTGGCAACCTGATCTGCCGGATCCTCCTCCTGAATATAGAAATTAATTTTGCTGTACATTTCTTTAATTTGCCTGGAGTAGGGGTCAAAAAGCATTGCTATTCCCATTGACGGAAAAAATGCAATAAAATAAAGAAGGATACTTTGACCAGATGTAAATGGTCTGGCATCCTTTTCAAATATGAGAATAACAAGAATAGAGAGAATTCCTGTTATAATTAGTGCAAGTATTGGCGTTCTTTTTAACATGGGATATCCTTTAAGTTGAATTGTGGATAATCTAATTATATGCTAAAATGATTCAATTGTTTTTTTGTTTTTTCTGATCTTAATTTAAGCTAATGTTTAAAGTAAAGGCTTTAATTTCATGTTATTGCTTTACAAATATAATGTCTTAGGTGAGATGGTAATGTAATTTTTAATGGAAGGTTCAATGTTATGCAGAAAGGCGGCTCCAGAAAGAGAAAACGTGACATTAACAGATTTTACATGGAATTACTTCCTTTAGATGTGTTTCCTGAAGAATCTGTTTTATATGAGTTTAATAAGAGGCGGCTTCCCAGCATTCTTCTTGAGTTTGCAGAGCCTTTAATATCTGGAGTTGATGAAGAAAATTTTTTCCAGTTTAAAACAATGATATATTTTGCAGCAGTGGCATGGAATTTTTCTTTTTTTAAACAGGGAGAAGAGAGAAAAAATGCTTTGGACAGGTTTTTGCTTAATAATGAAGCATTTAGCAATGAGAATAAAACAAAGATGTATAATATTGTTGATAATCTTTCATTGAGGAAAAGAAAAACTTTTTGGCAGTATGATTTTCTTTTTATAGATTTCGAGATTTTAAAAGCTGAAAAAAATTCAACAGTTATGGCAAAGGGCATACCCTTTGATATGATAAATGTTTTTTCAGCATTTGGTTCAGGAGTTACTCTTTCTCAACCTGAGAATCCTGGAAATAATCCTAAATAAAAATTTAAATTATTATATAAAACCATGTCTTTAATAGATAATAATTGTAATATTATTCTTATAGGTTCATCAACCGGCGGATTGCCAATAGTTGAATTTATATTGAAAAAAGTAAACATAGAAAAATTCTCTGTTCTAATAGCACAGCACATGCCTGAAGGGTTTACTGAACAATGGGCTGAAAGGCTTGATTTCCAGACTCCCTTTGAAGTATCAGAGGCTGCGCAGGGTGATATTGTTAGTCCTGGCAAGGCTTTTGTTGCACCAGGGAACAAGCATTTGCTTTTAAGCAGCAGATACAGGCTTTCCTTGAGCAATGATCCTCATGTAAACAGATTCAGGCCTTCAATAGATGTTCTTTTTGAATCAGCCCTGATCTATCCAATGGAAAAGATTTTTGCACTGATTCTTTCAGGTATGAGCATAGATGGGGTACAAGGAATCATGCGCCTCAAAGAGAAAGGTGCAGTTACTATTGCGCAGAATGAAGAAACTTCAGCTGTTTTTGGCATGAATAAAGAGGCAATCCAGAAAGGGGGAGTGTCCTATGTGATGTCCCCTGATGAAATGGTAGAATTTTTTAATAAAATATAATATAAATCAGAGCCTGTTAATAACAGACTTTTAATGATCAGCCCTAATGTAAATGGTTTTATAGCAATTTTTTCAGGGGAATGAGTTATCCGATATGGAGGATTTTTTTTCATCCTTTTCAAGTATGCTGTAATATTCTTCCCAGGCTGCTTCTATATTTTCTGCTTCTTTAGCATCAAGTTTTTCAATAATAAAACCTGCGTGTACAAGAACCTTGTCTCCTGTTTTAATTTCAGGAATCATGGCACAATTAACCGTTGTTTCAACACCATTAGCTATAGCAGTGGCATAGTTTCCTTCAATATTTTTTATTTCCATTGGTATTGCAAGGCACATGTTTTTCTCCTTTTGAACCTGTTGTTCTTAAAAACTATTCTGTTTTATCAGCATATCCTGGGAAGCTGTTCCTCAATTAAAAGAGGGAGAAAACGCTTCCCGCCAATAAAGGTGTTTAAGTAAACTTTTCCTGGATAGGCATTGTCTATGGTTCCTATAACAGCTGCATTTATGCCCAGGTGATGTTTTTTTAACTCTTCAACAATAGGAGCAGCATCTTTTGCATCTGCAACAATAATAATTTTACCTTCATTTGCAATGTATAAGGGATCAAGACCAAGCAGATCGCATATTCCCTTTACTTCATTTTGTACAGGAACTGCATCTTCATCTATTGATGCAGAGAAGTTTTTATTGTCACATATCTCATTTAAAACTGAAGCAACTCCCCCCCTTGTAGCATCCCGTATAAATTTAATGCTGCTTTGGTATTTCGCGGAAATAGTGCCAATCATATCATTTAAGGATGCGCAGTCTGATTTGAGATTGCTGGAAAACTTTAAGTCATTGCGCAGAGACATTATGGTTATACCGTGATCCCCCACTGTACCGCTTACAATTATTTTATCTCCTTCCTTTATATCATTCCTGAGAGGGGCATTGGTGAAAACCCCAATTCCTGCAGTGTTTATATAAATTTTGTCTCCTTTTCCCTTTGGAACAACTTTTGTGTCTCCTGTTACAATTTTTATTTTTGCAATATCAGCTTCAATTTTCATTGAGTCCAGTATTTTTTCAAATGATTCAAAATCGAAGCCCTCTTCAAGTATAAGTGAGCATGACAGGAAAAGAGGGGTTGCTCCCATAACTGCAAGGTCATTTACTGTTCCGTTTACTGCAAGCTTTCCAATATCCCCGCCTGGAAAAAATATAGGTGTTACTGTATATGAATCAGTGGTAAAAGCTATTTTGGAATTGGGAATATCCAGAATTGCTGAATCATCTATCTGTATTGAGTCATTCCCAAGTTTTTTCTTTATTATAGAGCATATCATGTCATTCATCAGTTTGCCGCCACTACCATGACCAGCCAGTATTTTTTTCATTACTTTCTCCAGTATTTATAATAGGCAGCGCAGGGGCCTTCGCTGGATACCATGCAGGGGCCAATTGCTCTTTCAGGAGAACAGCCCTTGTCAAATAGCGGGCACTCTGGCGGGGTTATGAGGCCTCGCAATAAATCGCCACATCTGCATCCTGGGTGTTCTTTTGGTGCAGATGGTGTAACAGGGAATTTTTTTTCCGCATCAAAGAGGCTGTATTCCTTTTTAATTGCAAGGCCGCTTGCTGGAATATTTCCCAGTCCACGCCATTCAGTGTCTTTGATGTCAAAAACAGAATCTATTATTTCCATGGCACGCAGGTTTCCGCTATCTTTTACTGCCAGGGTATATCCATTTTTAATTGTATTGTTTTTTTCTTCAATCATATCTATCAAAGATAAAACCCCTGTTATAAGATCAGCTGTTTCAAAGCCTGCAATTACTCCGGGTTTGCCATATTTATCTGCAATAAACCTCCAGGGTGATTTTCCTATGATGGCAGAAACATGACCTGGTATGATGAATCCATCAATTTTTACTTCATCACTATCAAGAATGGCATTAACAGCAGGTGGTGTAAGCTTGTTACCGCAGATGAGGGAAAAGTTTTTAATGCCCCTTGCTTTAGCTTCAAGAAGAGTAATAGCTTCAGATGGAGTTGTTGTTTCAAATCCCACGCTTATAAGAATAACCTCTCTGTTTTTGTTTGCCTCTGCTATGTCAAGGGCTTCTCCAGGGGAATAGATTATCCTTACATCCATGCCATTGCTTTTTTCCATGGCAAGGGAGCTGTAGGAAGATGGAACTTTGATCATGTCGCCAAAGGTGGCAATGATTGCATTATATTTTTTTGCAATTTCAATTATTCTATCCAGGTATTTATTTGGAGTAACACAAACAGGACAGCCAGGACCATTTATTAAAGTAAGCTTTTTTGGGAGGATATCCTTAACTCCTGTTTTAAAAAACTGGGCAGTATGAGTGCCACAGACCTCCATAATCCGTATTTCCCTGTTAAGGGTTCGGTTCTTTAAATGGTTCGCCAGTTTTTTAATAAGTTCCCTGTTCATTTTTATTTATTTCCCTTAAAAAAAGGTTATTCATTTTTTCTCTATAAAAAGAAGTTGCTTTATAAAAAAACAAAACAATCCTGTCTTATTAAAGCAATTGAATATTTTTATGACTTTATGTCAATATTAATGAAAAAGTTGAAGCTGATTCTGCATATAAATGATAACCTGGAATGTTGTTTATTATATCCTTAGAGAGGCAGCTTGGGCAAGTATATTTTCGGAATTATTTCATGAGCAATAAAAAGCAAATTATCAAAAAGAAAAGTAGTTTAGAACCTTTTCTAAACTACCTGGCTGTAATTATTTTTCCTTTTTCAATTATCGTACTTGAAGCAGTGCTTTTCCATCTTTTGATGGTGGTTTCAAATTATTTGCAAGCCACTACTGTAATATCTATTGCCCTTTTTGGAATAGCACTTGGCGGGCTTGTCAGCTTTTACCTCCTTAGATTCAGCAGAGCTCTGGTGATGAATACAGCTGCTCTTATTTTTATCCTGTCCATAGGTCTTTCCTATTACAGTATTGTAAGGCTTGATAATTTTAATTTTCCCTGGATGCTTATTTTCCCTTTCTTTTCCGGTTCTTTAATAGTTTCCGCTGTTTTTTCCAGAGCAAATTCACACAAGGTCTATTTTGTTGATCTTACTGCATCAGCCCTTGGAGTTATTTTTCCGATTATAACTGTTTATTATTTTAAATCAGAAAATACCCTTCTTATGCTATCAATACTTCCTTTGCTTTACATTATTCTACAGCTTTTTACTGTGAAAAACAGGGTGTTAAGAATAACAGGGCAGATTATGTCCTTTATTTCACTTGTTGTTATTGTACTTTTTATTTTTATGAATATTTATTTACCTGGTGCTATCAGTGCCAAGGATTTTGAAGAAAAGGTTATTCCTTCTCTTAATAAAAAAATTGAACTGGATATTCTCAAAAAAGCCTATAAAAAAGACAGTGATGGATCAAAATATATTTTAAACACTGAGAATCCTGATCAGATCAGAATGGCAAAAAATATTCTTAACAGCTCCTCCTATTTTCCCTTTGTAATGGATTTGAGCTGTAATTACAAGCCTTCATTTTCTGCAGAAAAAAATTATAAAATTTATACTGAAAAGCTTTCAAATTATACCTTTCTTTATTCAAGGGACAGCTTAATAGGACGTGTTGAATATATAACAAAGACCAATTTTGATTATTTTTATGTAAATAACGGTTCTTTTTTTGACAGGGTCATTTTTCGCGACAGGGGTTCAAAGTTTGACATAAGGTTCCCAAACTATATTGAGAATGCAAAGGTTTTTATAATTGGTGCATCAGCTGACGGTATTGTGAAATCCTTAAAGCGCCTTCCTGGCAAACCTGAAATTACAGGCGTGGAGTTTAATCCTATAATTCATGAAACCATGTCCTCCGGATATTTTTTTGAGAAATCTGAAAAGGCTTATGAAAATACAACAATTCATCGCACTGAAGGAAGGGCATACCTTAGAAGTACTGATGAATCTTTTGATATGATCACTCACATGAATAATCACGCAGAGCATGGGGCAATTTGTTCAATAGCTCCTGAGTATTTGCACACTACTGAAGCAATACAGGAGATGCTTGGCAAGCTCACAGACAGGGGAATTCTTGTTTATGAAGAGATCCTCTGGAGCACAAGGGCTCACTGGTTTTTTTATAAGTTTGTGAATACCATAGTTCATGCTTTAAAAAGTATGGGTGTGGAAAATCCGGAAGATCATATTTTGATTTATCAGTGGGATTACTGGAATTATACCAGGCCTGCGGTTCGATCCATTGTAATTAAAAGAACAGCTTTTACTGATAAAGAAAAGCTGTTGTTAAATAAAAATCTGAATTATTATCGATCTGATAAAAAAATACGACTTATGTCAAGCAGGCAGCCTATTCTTGCTTTTCCTGGCAAAATTATGCCTGGGAAAGTGGGTGATATTATCAGTGGTGTTGCAGATGAAAATTATCAGCTTCCGGATTATTACTGGTCAGATGATTTTGATAAAGATATTCTTTCCAAAATGAAACGAAGTGATGACCGTGATTTTATCAATTCATTGTATCATATTTATCCTGGAGAAACAGTAACTAAAGGTTTTGATTTTGTAAATACAGTGCATAATTACAGGCAGGGGAGGCATGTTTTAAAAACAGGGATTTCTCCTGAAGATGAGGAGAGATATAAAGAGCTTCTGGATAAAAGCGATTATTCATATAGGATGGATATAAGTCCCATAACGGATAATTCCCCTTTTCCATATAATGTTTTTGTTGAGAAAAAGGAAATTTTAAAAATACTTAAAATAATAGGGTTTCTTTCCCTCGTGATTTTTATACCAGTATTATTTCTTATAATAAAAAAATATAAATCCTATAAGCTTAAACTGTTTAATCATACGCTTTTTTTTCTGACTATAGGGTTTGGTTTTATGCTTGTTGAAATTATTCTTATGCAGTTTTTTCAAAGGTTTATTGGTGTGCCTGTTTACTCTGTAATAATAACACTTGGGGGTCTTCTTTTCTTTAGTGGCTTAGGGAGTGTTGTTTCATCAAAATGGAACTATACAGGTATTAAAGTGGCAGTATTTCTAATCCCGCCCATTCTTTATATGTATCAGGTTTATCTGGATTCAGTTTTTCATTTTTTTGCTCCATTTGGTTTTGAAACCAGGCTTTATATTTCTGTTATTATAATGATTCCTGTTTCATTTTTGATGGGTGTGCCTTTCCCTGGAGCAATGGAGAAAATAAAAAAAGATATTTCTCATGAATATGCAACATTGATGTATGCTATTAGTGGAGCAGCAGGCACAGTAGCAGCAGTAAGTGCCATTTATTTTAATGTGATCCATGGTTTTTCATTTACATTTTATATAGGTATGGCATCTTATGCAATTGGTGCATTATTACTGGTTTTTATTTTAAAGGGCAAAAAAGAATAAGCAATCACCGGGGTTAATTAGAATAATTAATTTTATGCGGTTTTATGTCAGCCTTTGTTATTTTTTTTATAATCCGCTAAATTTTACTTTGATAGGTCTGGTATAGTACCCGGAGAGGTACTGAAAGATTGCTTTATTCAACAAACTTATAGCTAATAATATTATTTTAACAATAATTAAAGACAATTTACAGGAGAAAAAAATTGGGAAAAGAATTTTTATCTGATATTGCTATAGCTCAAAAAGCTGAGCTTAAACACATTAAGGAAATTGCTGCAAGTCTGGATTTAACTGAAGATGATATTGAGTATTATGGTAAATTTAAGGCCAAGATTAACCTTGATGTGCTACAGAAAAGAAAGCCAGATGCAAAGCTTATTTTAACAACAGCAATAACTCCCACTCCAGCAGGGGAAGG
>CAYTLM010000098.1:0-7406 GCA_964438485.1 uncultured Leptospirales bacterium
CCTTCTATTTGTGATTTTTTGATAATGTGGTTAATTAAGGCATTTGCAATTCCCCTGTTCCTGAATTCAGGAACTACATAAAGGGCTGACAGCCAGGGACAAAGATCTTTTCTTGATAGAAGATCTGCTTTTTTTAAAGTAACCATGCCTGCTGGTATATCATCAAAAAATGCCAGATAAGTGTAGGGAAAACTCTCTCCTTCTGATCTTCGTTTATACTCGTTGAGAAGAATAGTAAAGGGAAGATCCCTTGGCAGATACCAGTTTATAAATGCCCAGTACGCAGCAAGAGGGTATAAAACTTTTTTTTCTGACAAGTGGTAGATTTGTACCATATAGAATAGCTTGGATTCAATAATTAGGTGCAACGTCTTTATTTAAAAATTTGATGGATTTTTTATCCAGCATTATTTATTGGCTAATTTTTTTTTAAGTTCTATTTTTTTTCTTTTAAGTCTTCTTTTTGCCCTTTTACGTTTTTCAATTGCTCTGTGTTGTTTGCTCACAAGAACCTCCTTTAGTTTAATTTTTCAAAACTATAATTAAAATAGCATATGATCTTTGTCAATTATTATTAAACAACCTCATTTTAAATTAGTTATCTCAGGATTTAGGAAAATTATTTTGTTTTATTACAAACCCATTTTAATG
The DNA here is from genome assembly GCA_964438485.1 of uncultured Leptospirales bacterium. Taxonomy (GTDB): domain Bacteria; phylum Spirochaetota; class UBA4802; order UBA4802; family UBA5550; genus JBBAGC01. Next base: position 652 of record CAYTLM010000098.1, read on the forward strand.
GTTGATTTAATTGCTTATTAGCTTAAAATGATGTAATCGAGTTTAATTGATGATTAAACAGATCTAAACAGTATTTTATTGAATATATATGATTTTAAAAGATTAATCCATAATTTTTTACCGGGAGGTTCTATGCAGCTTAACAGTGAAGCAAAAGTGGGTCTTTTGATTATGTTCAGTTTTACCGCTTTTATTTTAATAATTGCACTCCTGGCTAAAATAAATGTGCAGGCAAAGGGCTATAATCTGGGCATATATTATGGTTTTTTAAATGATCTGCAGGTGGGTGCTCCGGTCAGCATTGCAGGTGGTATTGAGATTGGCAGAGTAACTGAGATTAAACAGTCTGATGAAAAAACAGAAGTTATTGTATGGATAGATAACAGGTTTCGTCTTATAAAAGAAACCAAGTTTGCAATTTTTACAAAGGGGCTTATAGGGAGCAAATATATAAATGTTTTTATTCCACCGTCCATGAATACAGAAAATTTTTATGAAGATGGAGATAAGCTCTATGGAGTTGATCCACCAAGCTTTGATCAGATGATGCTTGTATTCCAAAGCTTTATGAATGATGAGAGTGGTGGCGAAATGCTTGCAGAGATTTTTCTAAACTCAAAGCATTTTGTAGAAAATCTGAATAACATCACCAGGGAGAACAGAGGGGATATCCGTACATCAGTGCTTGCTACCCGTTCTACAATAATGCTTTTTTCACAGCAGATGAAAATTTTTATGGATGAGCTTAATAAATTTACAACCAATATGTCTAATCTGTCTGAAAAGAACAAGGAGGAGATAAATATTTCAATCAGGAATATCTCTGAAATTTCAAGCAATCTCAATAAAATAATACAGAGGCTTGAACAGGGAAGGGGAAGCCTGGGCCTCTTAATGACAGATGAGGAAATTTACTATAATCTTAAAGATGCATCTGTGTCTGCCAAGGAGCTTTTTAATAGTTTAAAGCAGGATCCTTCAAAGCTTTTTTTCAGGCAAAAATAATTATATGACAAAAAATAAAAGTAATTTTGTATGCACAGTTTGCGGGGCAGATTATGCCAAATGGCATGGCAGGTGCCTTTCCTGCGATGAGTGGAACACTATTGTTGAGGAGATGCATAGCAGCAGCACAAAAAAAAGGGCAGCACCAAAATCTGTATCTTTGAGCTCTGTTGCAGATGAGGGGCTTGTCAGAAAAAAAACAGGCATAGGTGAGTTTGATCTGGTCTGCGGTGGAGGAGTTGTCCCAGGGTCAGTAATTCTTTTGGGTGGAGAACCGGGTATAGGAAAATCGACTTTGTCTCTTCAAATAGCAGAAAGGCTTGATGCCCTTTATATTACTGGTGAGGAGTCCCCGGCACAGATTAAGCAGAGGGGGGACAGGCTTGGGCTTAAAGGCAGTAACACCGAGATTTCCATAAACAATGAAGTTACTGATATTATTCATCTGGCTGAAAAGCTTAAACCAGGCTCTCTTATAATAGATTCAATACAGACGGTTTATTTTAATGAAATTTCAGGCATAGCAGGGTCAGTGAGTCAGATAAGGGAATCTGCTTCCAGGCTTGCAGATTTTGCTAAAAAATCGGGCATACCTGTAATTATTATCGGGCATATAACAAAGGATGGTTCAATTGCAGGGCCCAAGCTTCTTGAGCATATTGTGGATACAGTTCTTTATTTTGAGGGTGATTATTCAAGGGATTTCAGGGTTCTAAGGGCTTTTAAAAACAGATATGGCTCTGTGAATGAGCTGGGACTTTTTAGCATGACCCCTTTGGGGCTTGAAGAGGTTAAGGATAAGAACAGGATCTTTCTCAATCCATTCAGGTCTTCATCTCCCGGGAATGCAGTTTCCGCAGCTGTTGAAGGGAGCAGAACAATTCTTTTTGAGGTTCAGTGTCTTGTAACGTTTTCCAGTTTTTCCAATCCAAGAAGAATGGCAGATGGTTTTGATTTAAACAGGCTTATTATTATAAGCGCAGTACTTGAAAAACACGCAGGATTAAAGCTGAACAATTTTGATATATTTATCAATGTTTCAGGTGGCTTTAATATAAATGAAACAGCAGCTGATCTGGCTGTTGCTGTTGCCATAGCATCGAGTTTAAAAGAAAAACCTGTTGATGAGGGCGCAGGGTTTATAGCAGAAATTTCCCTTTCAGGTGAGCTGCGCCCTGTATATCAGATAGAAAAAAGAGTGCAGGAGTTCAGGTATTCCAGGTTTAAAAGCCTTCTGGTTTCTGCTGGTGATTATGAAAAGGTAAAAACCCTGGGTTTTGAAGGTACAATTCATGGTGTAAAATCCATAAAAGAGGCACTTGATATAGTTTTTGATTAAGTTGGTTAAGTTTAAAGTATAAGTTTGCTCACTCCATGATTTCTATGATTAAATAACTTTATAATGTTGAATCTGCCGCGAAAACCATCCTTAACCGGATATTAAAAACGCGATATCAATTTGAGACTTTATGTGATTCATCGGCAAAGTATATATAGCCATTGGCATAGCCATAGGGCCTGCTGGATAAAAGAAGGAAATGATTTTTTTGAAGATTGTCCAGGACAACTTTTCCCGCGCGGTCAAAGACGGTCCAGTGACCTTCATAATACTGGTTGCTAATGACTTTCCCGCCGTATACTTGATAAAGCGCCAGGGTATATCCGCCGCCAACAGGCCGGGCAACTGTATAATTATCCAGAATTTTGATTAATTTTCCGGAATAATCGTAAAGTTCCGTAAAACTTCGGCTTTTATTTCCATCTTGCGCGGGCACGCCTGAATTGTTTACTCTTGCAATATAATTATTCACAATGACCCCGTCTTTCCAAAGCAGACCAAATTCTCCTGAGGGATAGCGCCGATCCGGATGAGCCGGAATAATGACATTACCCGCTTTGTCCATGATGCCGCCCGGCGGTAATATCACACGATTATCCGCAGTGTACCCCTCCTTTCCAAGATCCTCAAAAAAGCAGGCTAAACCGTCTCTATACAGGAAAACGGAAAAATCATAACTGTTGTATCCTCCAAACCTGTAGGGTAGGACGAGTTTTCCCGTGGTATCTATATAGCCGTGTTTTTTTAGTGTAAACCCTCGAAGCGTCCCATAGGGCGTAAACACCAATGCTCTTCCTTCCTGAAATGAAGTGGCTTCATTAAACTGAAGCGGAATTACTTCTTTGCCTTTGGTGTTTATAAAACCATATTTCGGATCGAAATTAAGTTTTTTCCCACTTTTCATCACTACCACGGAGCTTGTTCCCGCGGACTCCGTATAATGTACGCCGTCCCCATTGGCAACGGCTTTAACAACATCGTCGCTGTGAATGGCTACGCGTATTAAATCGTCAGTTGCTATTGAGGCGCTTGCTGGCGCGTAATATTTATATGGAGTGATAAGCTTTCCTGTAGTGTCGATGTATGCTGCTAGGCCTTTCGTTTTATCGAAAACCATGGCAACGCCTTTGTTAAATTTTTGCGCCGAATCAAACTGCGCCTTAATCATCACGCTTCCACTCAGATCTTTGTAACCCATCAATCCGTTTTCTGTATAAGCAATCCATCTCTCAGGCGAGGTATCAACCGGAATGAAACGAAATTCAGCATGGTTTGGGGCATCCAAATTCGCGTGTCTCCAAATGATAATCGGTGTTCCATCTGTATTTTTCTGGCCTGACGCATTGACAAGCATTTGATTGGCTTCAGGTGGACGCAAACTGAAAATATCGGACTTATCCTTGTTGAAATTTACAGCCTCCCAGTAAATCAGCCAGATATATGGTTCTTTTACGGCTTTTAAACGCGTACCGCCCTGCTTCGATCCCGCTATGCCCAAATATCTGCCATCGTTGAGTTTCAAGGTATGGTGACTCCCCCCTTTGTTTTCTACATAGAAGACTTCATTTTGAGAGAGTTTCCTTAACTCGGCATATCCATTATTTGTCAGGTTAAAATAATTGTTCATACATCGTAAATAATACCAGCCTTCCATTATGGTTCTTTCATCGGTCCATTCCCGGGCAAACATCGCGTTAGAAATTAATGTCAACAGGCAGATTGCCGTAATCAATATGAGCTTTATATGTTTCATAATATTTCCTTTTTAATTCATTTGCTGTCTTCACTTTTCATGTTAAATTATACTTCATTTTTTTGTAAACCATTATAAGTCTTAACTCTGCATAATCATCAGGAATTGAAAAGACAAGCATTAAAAGAGTTATTGTAGAAATTGCAGAGGGAAAAGAGGAAGAGGCAATTTTCTATGTAGTGTTAAGAGATATGGACGAACTTAATGACGAAGAGTGGGACATTATACTTGTAGAACATATGAAAGACTTAGCCGAAAGGCTGTGCATAGGAACTATTGACCAGTCATGGAGAGCACAGACTGGGGATATAGTAGAGGGTGAATATCCTCTTGAAAAACTTCCTGAGCATGTGCGAGAAATAGCCAGGGAGATGTATTACAGCAATTAAAAATAAGGGCATGTTCAGAGGGTTTTTGTCCCTGGACATGTAAGTGATGCTGAATTAATTTTTAAACGTTTTTAAACGCTATTTTAGTATAGTGCTGGGGAAAAAGGTCGGTATCATCATCCCTTTTTTCAAGAGAATATTATTTTTTTGTTGATTTATAATTTTTTTTCAATAAATTCCTATATGGATGTGGAAGAATTACTTTTTTTAAAAAAATCTTTGAAATTAGTATTCTGTTGGGCAAAGATAGGGAAATGATTAAACACATGATAGATTCTGTAATAACTAAAAACAAAGTAAAAGAGCTGATAATAAGAGCGAGCTAACGAGGTACACCTATGGAATTTAATGTTATTCTTGAACCAGCGGAGGAAGGGGGTTTTAATGTATCCGTTCCTGCTCTTGATGGATGCTATACCCAGGGCGAAACTGAAAGGGAAGCTCTTGAGAATGCCAGGGAAGCAATTCTTTGTTATCTTGAAGGTCTTGAAAAACTCAACCAAATTAAATCAGCACCAAAAGCGGTTATTAAAAAAGTCGAGATCTGTTTGTGAGCAAAACGTTCTCCGGAAGTCAGATAGTTAAAGCCCTTCGGAGAATCGGCTTTGTCGTTGATCATCAGCGTGGCAGTCATATTTTTATGTACAATCTGGAAAAGAGCATATCTATTATTGTTCCTAATCATAAAGAAATTAAAAAGGGCACTCTGAATAATATTATTAAAAAAGCGGGTGTTTCTATTGATGAATTGAAAGATCTTATTTGATCTGCATTTAATAATTATCCCTTATAGCATATAATAGTAAACTAATTGTATTTTTTTAATAAACCAATAATATCTTTATCTCAATAACAGGCTCTGACCCCTTTAGAAAAAGTTTAGCAGTTCCTGAAAATTGCTTTACTGAATAAATTATATCGCGAATAATATGTTTTGTATTATTTTTGAAATAAAAAAAGGTTGATAAAATAGATATATTCTGATAAATGTTAATAAAGTTGTCGATTAAATAATTATAAAGAGAAAAGAAACGGAAAAATGAAATTTAAAATAAAAAATATGCATAGCAAGTATTCCAGAAAGTTTTATGAAAACTATTTTGTTTTTAGAAAAAAGAAGGAAAAGGTGTGGAAAAAGTTTGTTGAAAAGGGTCATGAAAAAATGACTGTTATGTTCATACCTCATAATGAGAAGAAAATCTTTAATTTCCAGATTTCAAAGTTTATCATTTTTTTCTTTGTGGCTTTGTTTGTTGTAGTAATTGGTACTTCATCCTATGCAGTAATAAAAAACAGGCAGATCAAAAGTGAGGAGCAAAAGCTTCTACTTTCCTACAATGATATTCGTGCTGATCTCATAAGATATGAGAAAATTACCAATGAGATTTCCAGTCTTATGAATGACCTGAAGCCTGAAATTGAGGAGCTTTATCAGCTTGCTGCAGGAACAAGTGATACAGGCGATATATGGACATACAGGGATTATGACAAAGAATCTATGGATGAACTCATTAAAGTTAAAAGAATGATGCCTGATGAAATTTTTGCAATAAAAGATGTGCAAAAGGATCTGCTTAGCAGTACAGACACAATACGAACTATCAAGAATTTTGTTGATGTGAGAAGTAAAGTTGTTAATGATACTCCCTCTATTGTTCCTAATCCGGGGCATATTTCATCCCTTTTTGGCTGGAGAAGATCCCCTTTTGGGCATGGAAGGGATTTTCATACCGGTATAGATATTGCAGCCTCCTCTGGTACTTTAATAAGAGCTACTGCACCTGGAGTTGTTATTTCTTCAGGATGGATGGGCGGATATGGCAAAGCAGTGAGGATTCAGCATAAGTTCGGTTTTGAAACAATATATGCTCATCAAAGGGCTACAATAGTAAGCAAAGGGCAGGTTGTGCAAAAGGGACAGGCAATAGGATATGTGGGAATGACAGGTAATGCAACCGGACATCATAACCATTATGAAATAAGGCTGGGTGGTATTCCCATAAATCCATATCCATACATGAGCAGGATGTGGTAAAAGAACAGCTGTTTTTTATCCCTGGTTGTTTTAGTGAATAATCAGGGATATTAGAAAGTTTAAATTTTGTAAAGCTTGCTGTTATTTTTTTATATTAGCTTTTAAGCAGAGGATTATTGCTTTTTAAAACAGGTTCCAAAAGGGATGTATAAAATAAAAAAGTTTTTAAAATATCGTAAATAGCACCTGCATTTAAATGCTGAGACTCTCCTATTATATTACTCCTATCTTGAT
>CAYTLM010000099.1:0-7387 GCA_964438485.1 uncultured Leptospirales bacterium
ATGGCAATGCCAACTGGCTTACAAATAATGTTTTTGATCCGGAAACAAAAACTGCTGAGTATAAAGCTTGTGCAGTAAAAGTGGAAAAAATATAGTTCCTTCTATAAAAATAAAAGCCCGGAGTTTTTATTCCGGGCTTTTATAACTTTCAGAAATTTTAAATTAAAAAAATATTGACACTATACCCTTATTATGCTAAATACGGCATATTAATTATAGTTTCAATGGAGCTAAAAGTGTATAGAATTATAAAACTTTTAATTTTTGTTTTGCTATTTTCCCCTTTGTTTACCCCTCTTCATGGTGAAACTTTGCTTAGAGTTGCTGTTGCAGCTAATTTTATTCAGCCCTTTAATGAAATAACAGCCGAATTTGAGAAAAAAACAGGCATTAAGGTTGAAGGTGTATTTACATCCTCTGGGAATCTTTATAACCAGATAGTGAATGGCGCTCCATATGATATTTTTTTATCAGCAGATGAGGAGAGACCTGAAAAGCTATTTAATTCTGATCTGTCTGAAAACCCTTTTGTTTATGCAAGGGGCACTGTTATTCTATGGACTGGCAAAAAAAATTTGAATCGCATCAAGACATGGTATGAGTTTGTTGAAGATCAGGAGGTTAAGCGCATAGCCATTGCAAATCCGGCTACAGCACCCTATGGAGCTTCTGCTTTAATTGCTATGGAAAAGAAAAATCTGAAAAAAGCAGTGGAGAGTAAACTTGTTACAGCGCAAAATATTGCGCAGTCTTTTCAGTATGCATCAACCGGATCTGTGGATGCTGCCTTTTGCGCACTTTCAGCGTCTCTTTCAGAGCAGGGTAAAAAAGGATGGTACTATACGGTTGAGGAAGCGCCATTAATTATTCAATCTGCCTGTCTGCTAAAAAGAAGCAAAAATTTTAAAGCAGCTGAAAAATTTGTAGAGTTTTTACAATCGTCTGAAGCTGAAAAAATTAAACTTAAATACGGTTACAAATAAATGGATTTCACACCCTTTATTGTATCTTTAAAACTGGGGCTTACTGTTACAATTATACTTGTTATTTTATGCGCTCCAGTTGCCTATATTCTGGCTTTTTTTAAATTCAGGGGTAAAACCTTAATGGAATCCCTTGTTTACCTTCCCACTGCATTGCCTCCAACAGTAATTGGTTTTTATTTTATTATAGCTATGAGTCCTAATGGAACCCCTGGACAAATGTGGGAAAGCTTAACCGGGAGCTCGCTTCTTTTTTCATTTGCAGGGATTACTCTTGCCACAGCTGCATATAGTATACCTTTGGCAGTTCAGCCTATGAAAGCTGCTTTTTTAAAGCTTGATCAGCGGCTCATAGAAAGCGCTTCTGTGCTTGGTTTATCCGGCTGGGAGATATTTTTTCGTGTGGTTTTACCCAATTGTTTAAGTGGAATACTTGCTGCTGCAGTACTGGTTTTTCTTCACGCCATGGGAGCTTTTGGGGTAATTGTAATGGTTGGCGGGAGTATTCCTGGTGTGACAAAGGTGGCTTCAATAGCCATATATGAAGCTGTGGAAACAATGAATTACAGGGGAGCGGCATTGATGTCGCTAGCCTTTTTGCCGGTCAGTTTTATTTTTCTTTTGCTTGTAAATAAACTTAATGAGGAAAGATGATGTCATTGAATGTTTCTTTAAAAAAAAGGCTTTCATGTTTTGAAATAGATATATCTTTTTGTTGTGATCCTGGTACTATATCTGTATTGATAGGTCCTTCAGGAGGAGGGAAAACCAGGCTTGTGAGAATGCTTGCCGGGCTTGACAGACCGGATAAGGGGAGAATAACAGCAGGGGATGAGGTGTGGTTCGATTCTGAGAATAGAAAATTTTCTCCTCCCCGAAAAAGAAAAACAGGCTATGTTTTTCAGGATTATACCCTTTTTCCTCATCTGAATCTTTTTGAAAATGTTGCTTTTGCAGCTTCAGAGAGGAAAACTGTCTTTGAGCTTTTTGAAATATTCAGGATTGAACATCTTATGCACAGAAAGCCTCACATGGTTTCAGGAGGAGAAAGACAGAGGTGTGCCATATGTCAGGCTCTTGCAAGGGAGCCGGAGGTTCTTTTGCTGGATGAGCCCTTTTCTGCACTTGATTTTGTCACACGGCGAAATTTAAGGGAGGAGATGATTAATATTAAAAAAAGATTTCATATTCCCATAATATATGTTACTCATGATATTAATGAAGCTTTTTTTCTTGCAGATGAAATTTTGCCCTTAGTTGATGGGAAATTAAGTAAAACATGGCTTGATCGCCCCTTAGCGCAGAACGAAGGGGACGAACAGTTTAATAGGGCAGCAAGAGAGGTAAAGCTTGCTCTTGCCTACTGATAACCTTAACAGTAATTTTTATAAAAGTATGGAGATAAATTATGCAAATTGGTAAGTATTCATATGAAGAATATGTGAGGCTTGTTGAATCTTTTCACGGAGGCCTGGCACCTGGCCTTCTTATAGGCGGCTTTATGGTAGATCTTGCCCTTAAAAATCTGCCGGAAGGTGAGTTTTTTGATGCTATATGCGAAACAGTGGCCTGTCTTCCTGATGCTGTTCAGCTGCTTACACCCTGTACAACAGGTAATGGCTGGATGCAGGTTCTTGATTTTGGTAAATTCGCTATTTCCTTATATGAAAAAAGTACAGGTGAGGGAATAAGGGTTTATCTTGATTTAGAAAAACTGGAAAAATGGTCAGAGGTTAATAGCTGGTTCCTTAAGCTTAAACCTAAAAAAGAGCAGGATGGTCCTCTTTTGTTTAGCCAGATTAAAGAGGCTGGTGCTGATATCCTGAGCATGCAAAAGGTCAAGGTTGATCCTGCTAGTCTTGTCAGGGAAAAAACAGGAGGTTCTGTTGTATGCTCGAGTTGTGGAGAGGCATATCCAGTCAAGCATGGGGGCAAATGCAGAAGCTGTTCAGGACTTTCACCATATAAGTTAATAACAAACATCGAATAAAGCTGTTGTTTTGATTTAAAGAGGCTTTAGTGGAAACCAAAAAAATGGAACTGGTGAGCTATTCTGATAAGGATGGCTATGCACAGGTTTCTGATAATATTGCAGTAGAGTCACCTCTTGAAGTGCTGGTAAATGGAAAGAAAAAATTTATTTGTATGCGGATGCCTGGCATGGATAAAGAGCTTGCTGCAGGTATATGCTATAATTCCGGGTTGGTAGAATTCCCGGAAGATATTAAAAAAGTTTCCATAGTTGATGAAAATAAAATTGATATTCAAGCGGAAAATATAAGGAATTTCAGGGAAGATGAAATAGAAATAATAAGAAGTTCTTCCGGGGTGTTGCCTGATTCAGAAAAAATGGATAAAAGCAGTATTTGCGGGGAAAAAGATGATCCGGTTTTTTCTGAAAAAATGCTTTTTATGATGCAGAGTGATTTTTTTTCCAGACAGAAAATTTTTAATAAAACAGGGGCAACTCATGGAGCTGCCCTTTATGATATTGATGGTTCTTTACTGGTTTTTGCAGAGGATGTGGGACGCCATAATGCCCTTGATAAATGTACAGGCTGGCTTGTTTTAAATGGCAAGCTGGGCAAAGCCTTTTTCTGTATGCTTTCGTCTCGTTTAAGCTATGAAATGGTAGTAAAAGGTGTTAAATCAGGAGTATCTGTTATTGCAGGTGTTTCAGCTCCAACAAGCCTTGCTGTTGATATTGCAAGGCAAAATGATATTACCCTTGCGGGTTTTTTAAGAGGTAAAAAGTTTAATCTTTATTCTGGCGAATGGAGATTCAGGAAGGATTTAATTTAGTATAGTTTTTTGAAAATATGTTTGACAGGTTCAGTTTGTTATGCCAATATTGACACAATGACTAATTCTTCTGGTAAGAAGTATACGATTTTGTGTTGAGCTGCCTTAATCAAGGCAGCTGTTTTTTTTGATTTTATTTTACTTCATTTTGTTCATTTTTAATGCAGCACCCATGGCAAGAAGGGTCTGGTTTCTGTCCTCAATATTAAGCGCTTGTTCAAGACCACCTGCATCAATATTCATATTTATTGCTTCTTTTGTAAGACGCAGTCCCATATGGTTTTTAGACATGAGTATTTTGGCATATTCAAGAGCGGTTTCTTCAAGTTTTTCTTTTGCTACTATTTTAGAAACCAGCCCAAGTTGCATGGCTTCATCTGAAGACATAAACTTTCCTGTGTACATAAACTCATAGGCTCTTCCTGCTCCAATCATGCGGGGAAGAAAATAGGAACAGGACATATCTGCTCCACCCAGCCCAATGTTTATGTAGGCAGCATTGAATTTTGCGTCAGGGCTTATTATGCGTATATCAGAAGATAAAACAAAGCTGAATCCCTGGCCAGCAGCAGCACCATGAACAGCTGTAATAATGGGCTGGGGTGCACGTCTCATGTGCAGGTTAAGCCTGGCAAGGCGTGCCTGAAATCTATAAAATTCCTCTGTGCTCATTTTGGGTGCGCTTTCCATGGACTCTTTCATATCAAGTCCTGCGCAAAATCCCTTTTCTCCACTGCCCGAAAGAATAACTATAACTGTGTCAAGATCGTAGAGCCTCTCTTTCCAGAAGTGTTCAAGCTCCTCCATCATAAGATGATTCACTGCATTGTAATTATCAGGCCTGTTAAGCTTTAGGCTCATAATTCCTTTTTCTATAATATCGCATTTGATCATTTTATAATCCATAAAAGTCCTCCCTGCATAAGGTGTTTTTTAGAACTTTAATCCCTTTTTGTAAAAAAAAATTGGAATTATTCAGTGTTATTATTTTATACAAAAGAATTTAATTGTCAATGCTATTTATGCTATTATCTTGAGTGAGGGTATAATAGTCTTGACATTCATGGTTGGGGATTTTATATTTTGTCCTGGTATTTTGATTTCCGTAATAGTTTTAGATTTATTACTTCTGCTGTATTTTCAGCAGATAAAGAGGAAGCGGATTAAAATACAATGCTAATTATACAAAATTTTGGAGGATTGCTTTAATGAACAAGTCGAATTTATTCAAATCAATTGCCGGATTTCTTTTTTTAGTTATTTTGTCAGCACCTGTTCTTTCTTATCAGCTTGGTGGCAAGGAGATGATTAAAAGCGGAACAGGCAGTAGAACAATGGCTTTTATGACAATTTATTTTGGTACTCTTTTTGTTCCACAGGAACTTAAAGGCGCTGCAGACACTGCAATTATTAATGCTGATGAGCCCATGTCTCTTATTCTTACAATTGATTCTGCTCTTGTAGATAGGGACAAGTTTGTTAAAAGTGTTACTGAAGGATTTGTAAAAGCAGCTTCTGCAGGCTATACTACTACTGAGAGCAAGACATTTCTTAACCTGTTTAATGATGTTACAATAGTTAAAGGCGATAAGTTTAGCCACCATTATGATCCAAAAACAGGTACAACTGTTAAGTACTGGTCAAAAGCTTCTGGCAGTGAAAAAACCCTGGGCGTAGTTAAAGGCCTTCAGTTTAAAAAAGCTTTTTTTGGAATGTTCCTTGGTTCCAAGCCTATTCAGGCAGGGCTTAAAAAAGGAATGCTTGGTCAATAAATTTAATTTTATATCTATAATAAAAAAGGGGCCTAAGGCCCCTTTTTTATTATAGATAATTTATATGTAATAGAAATTTTTATTCAATAAAATCAAAATCAACTTTTCTATGCTGCTGTGCAGTGTGAATGAATTCTGTTTTTACATATCCATGACCAATGATGTTAATCCTGTTTTTGTCTATTCCCATGTTCACCAGGTATTCTTTAACTGCATCTGCCCTTTTAAGGCTTATGTCAACATTAGCCTTGTGAGAACCAACCCCGTCAGCATAGCCATGTATGGTTAATTTCAGGCTTTTTTTATCTCTAAGGGTTTTGAGAATAGAGTGAATTTTGGGTATATAATCGAGCTTAATAGCTGATGAATTAAAATCAAAGTATATGGATTTATCAATATCAATGCTACTGTCTTCTTTGTCTTTAGTCTGGCCATTAAGCTTTGCCTCTGCAGGAACAATAGAGGGAACAATGGAAAAGTTGTATGAGCCCTTTTCGCCATGATTTGTGGAAATAATCATTCTGCTGCTATCCAGTGCACATGCAAATATTTCATCATCTGCTGTGTTTACACTTTCATCTGCTATAAATATTTCAACTTCTTCTTCCTGATTAACCCTTGATAAATAAATATCTTTTTTATCTATAGAATCTGTGTAAGCTGAAAAATAGAAGGATTCTCCTGATAAAGATGGCCTTACAAAAAAAGGTTTTATTTCCGGCTGATTTGTCATAACCACTGTTGTGGTGTCTCCCCAAAAATCATCATCCTGGGTGACTTTTATAATTTTTATGTTTTCGGAGTTTCTGGAGTTTATTCTTGTGAAATAAAGGGTTTTATTATCATCAGCAATAAAGGGATTTATTTCATCCTCTCTTGTATTTATTGCTCCAAAAATCTGAAGAGGTTTTGTCCAGGCTCCATCTTCATTTATTGAATAATAAATATCATAGGAGTGGGTATCGTTTTGAGGTTGTTTCAGGCTTGATGTCCTGTTGGATGCGAAAATCAGTTTTTTCCCATTATCTGCAAGGAATGGTGAAATATCATTTTCCTCTGAATTTATTCCTTCCATTAAAACAGGTTCAGCCCAGGAGCCGTCTTTACAGGTGGTGATGTAAAGGTTAAAGTTTTTTTCTTCAGGAGTTTTTCTTGTAAATATTATTGTGTTTCCATCAGGTGAAATGGTCAGTGATGTTTCATCCCCATCTGTGTTGATTTTTGCTAAAAGTTCATCTGTGATAAAAGTTTTTCCTGTTAAAGATAAAGTGGAAACAAGGATTATAATTGCGAGCAAAGGGAGGATCTTTTTGAATTTCATTGCAGGACACCGCCTTTTTTATTGTAAAAGTTTATATTCTTACTCCTATAGTATATTTTATCGGAATAAGCAATAGAAAAAACGGGCATTAATTAACTTAATCTATGGGAAAAAAAGGGACGTTTTTTTAAAAAACGTCCCTTTTGCGTACAAAAAATAATAGGTAAAGAATCATCAATGATCGCAGGTATTTGCACCAGTAACCAGTTTTTCATTAAGGTAAAGGTCAACTATAGATTCAGTCAAATCAGCAGGTGCTCCTGTTATTACAGATATATTTTTTTGCTGGAAAAGCTGTTGTGCTCTGCTCCCCATGCCGCCAGCTATGATGCATTTTACATCCTGAGTGGCCAGCCATTGGGGAAGAACTCCTGGCTCATGAGGAGGCGGTGTAAGGGTTTCCTTTTTTATTATTTTTTTCCCTGCTTTGTCCACTTCAAAGATATCAAAAACTTCACAGTGTCCAAAGTGCATACATACTTTTCCGTTTGTAGACGGTATTGCAATTT
>CAYTLM010000100.1:0-7346 GCA_964438485.1 uncultured Leptospirales bacterium
AGAGGAGAATGGGCCACATAAAAGGGCCGCCTTTTTTAAACAGGGAGTAGAGGCTATGCCTGGCTGGAGCTGGTGTGTATTCCATGGGCTCGGATGTTTTCTCTTCGTCTGTGGTATATGTATTGGATTCTGTGATTGTGGCTTTTTTATCATTACTTTGAGTTTGTGCTGCCACATGTATAGAGGCTAATGCAAATGTTACAAGAAGCAGTATGGCTATTTTTTTAGCAGTCATGACTTGTCCTGTCTGATTAGTTATTTTATTATGCTTTTTTAGACAAGGTAAATAGTCAAGAATATTTGTAATATTTTGTAGTAATTTTTCAGGGGTTAGGGCATGGCGTCTTAATAATATAGTCTTGAATTGGCCTTGACTTTACCAAGGCTTTTTGAAATTATTTTTCTTGACTCATCCTTTTTGCAACAGCTAAAAAGTGAATGAGTAAAAGGAGATAAAAATGGAACTAGTTTTAAAACCTCTGGGTATAATTCATTCACCTTTTAAAACAGTGGAGAATATGCCTATACAGCCCTTGGCAGGCAGGGAATATGAGGCGCAGATTGAAATTTATTCTGAGTTTCTGGAGGGGCTTGCAGACCTTGAGGGCTTTTCCCATATATATATAATATTCCATTTGAATAAAGTTGAAAAGTACAGGCTAAAGGTTGTTCCATTTTTAGACACTGTTGAGCGGGGTGTTTTTTCCACCAGGTCACCTGCAAGGCCTAATCCGCTGGGGCTTTCTCTTGTTGAGCTTATATCTGTTAATGGGAATATTCTTGATATCCGCGGAGTTGATATGCTGGATGGTTCACCGGTAATTGATATAAAGCCCTATGTTCCAGATTTTGACAGACATAATAAGGTACGCAGGGGATGGCTTGAGGGTAAAACAGAGAGTGCTGAAAAAAAGTTTTCTGATAGCAGGTTTAAGTAGAAACTATATCCTTCAGGTGATTTTTTATCTGTTA
Source organism: uncultured Leptospirales bacterium (assembly GCA_964438485.1). Classification (GTDB taxonomy): domain Bacteria; phylum Spirochaetota; class UBA4802; order UBA4802; family UBA5550; genus JBBAGC01. The sequence continues at coordinate 973 of CAYTLM010000100.1, forward strand.
AACCTTTATAAGTGAATAATCCTTTATTGAATAAAAATCTATAATATCAAAGATCAGACTATTCCTTGCTGTGATATATATTGTGCGATCTTCTTTAAAAATTTTTTTCAAAGATTTATGATAACCCTCTTTTCTTAGCTCAAGTGGACCTATTTCATCTATGAAAACAGGGTTTGTCTTATTGCTTATTATATCTTCAATAATTGAATCAGCAAAAACAAAGCTTTCTTTGAAAAATAAAAAACATCCCTGCTTGTAAAGAGGAGTTTCTTTTTCAGGAAAGAGGTTTTTTACCATTGCCTGGGGAACTGACTCGCCTGTGGATAGGCGAATCAGTTCATAGCCGCAAAACATTGAGTCCCGGAATATCTTTTGCGCAATAAATCCATCTCCCTCTTTTTTGTTAATATAGATGGATTTTAATCTTTTGGTTTTACCCTGATTATTTTCTCCGCATATAATATGTATCATTACATTTTCACAGGAGGCAGATGCTTTAAAATTCTTTCAACATCGTTTTCTGTTATGTTTACACCATATATTTCTTTATAAAATATTTTCATCTCTTCTATCATGTCCCAGTCTTTAAACAGCTCAGGATAAAATATCTTAGCCATATATATAATCATGAGAATACTCTCTCCGCTTGCATTGTCCCATACGAACACTCCCTGGGGTATGTGGTAAAGGTTCCCGTTTTTAACAGCGCGCAAAGATGCCCACCCGGAGTTTTGTTTGACAATATCCAGAGAATCACAGTATCCGCTTAGAAGAATAATATCAGGATCCCAGGCAAATATCTGCTCTGTGTTCACCTCCACAAAGTTGTTATCTATGGACTGGGGTAGGAAATTTCCTCCTGCAACTTCTGTGTTCCAGTGCATTACACTGGCTGTACCCTGACTTGAAGCAGGGTTTCCCCCTCTTCCTCCATAGTAAACTCTGGGGCGATCTTCCTTTTTTACCTGTGATGTTATCTCCATAATTTGGGCTATTTTTTTATCAAAATATTCACAATAATTTGCAGCTCTTTTTTTTGCATCAGGCCCCAGGAGTTCTCCAAAAAACATAAACTGTCTTTTAAAATTGGCTCCGTATTCTTCAATGTTTCTGGGTCTTTTTTGTGGGGAAAATCCGCATGCGGTTTTTATTCCGGCAGCCCTGTATTTTTCAGCCTCTCCCGGAAAGGGGGAATATATGGCTAAATCAACATTGAGTTGAAGCATCCTTTCTACATTTCCCGTGAATTGCCCTCCTTTCATTACTTCGTGTTTTGCTTCAGGAAAAAGTTTTTTCATCCAGGCAGATGGTTCCATTGCCAGTATAAGGCGATGTCCCTGGCCAAGAGTAACTATTCTTTCAGCAGAAACTCCATGCATGCAGGCAATACGCTGTGGATTATCCGGCACAGTGATTAGCTGATCATCCATATCTGTGATGATCCTGTATCCATCTTCAACTGGGGGTGTGTTTTGAAGATTGAATCCGGGGAAAAGATAGAGAAATATAATTATAATAATAAGAAATAGCAGTGCTACGGGTAAAATCTTTTTTTTCATTTTTAACCTTTCCATTGTTTATTTTGTTTAGTGAGGAGATAACCAAGGAGCGGTGCTCCCATAAAGGATGTTATAATACTTATAGGTATTTCTCCGCCTGGAATATTTCGCACAACTGTATCAGTTACCAGAAGAAAGAGAGCACCTGTAAGAGCTGCAAAGGGTATTAACCTCTTATGATCAGCGCCTACAATTCCCCGTGCCAGGTGGGCAACGATTAAATCAACCCACATGATTATTCCGCAGGAGGAGTTGGCTGCTGCTATAATAAGTGTAGCAAATAGGATAAATCTTATCCTTAGGGATTTTACACTTATCCCCATTGACAATGCCTCCTCATCTCCCAAAGCCATGAGATTGAGTTTCCCTCTGAATGCATATATAAAAGCAATACCTGTGCCTATGATTATTGATGCCCTTATAACGTGTGTCCACAACACATTGTTAAGCCCTCCCATTGTCCAGAACACAATTGCAGGGAGTTCATCATAGGGATCTGCAATGTATTTTAAAAGCGATGCAGCAGCCATAAAAAATGTGGATACTATTACTCCTGCAATAACAAGAGTGGTAAGTGTGTTGATTCCCCTGTTTCCTATAACATAGGCAAGGGTTACAGCTGTAATTGCCCAGAAAAAAGCAGAAGCTTCTATGGATATGGCTGCTTTGCTTAAAAATATTATAGAAATGGATGCCCCAAATACTGCTCCGTGTGAAACTCCCAGGAATGAAGGAGACACAAGGGGGTTTTTCATGATACTTTGAAAAACCACTCCACCAACAGCAAGTGCTGCTCCTGCAATGAGAGCCATAATTACCCGTGGAAGCCTTATTGACCATAATACTGTTGCTGGAGTGGCAAGGTCAGCTTCTGGTGTTGCTCCTGAAAATTTTATGGTAATAATTTTAAGAAGCTGATCAGGGCTTATGTAATAGTGTCCGGTTGTAAGAGCTGTAATTATAGCTACTGCAATCAGAAGTATTACTATTATAAAGGGAGTGCTTTTTTTATTGTGGGAGCGTATCAGGTTCAGGAAAGACATAGTCCATACCGCTGGGAGTACGTTCGATTTTAATTTTCATGTCATAAATTGATTCAAGTGATTTTTTGTGGAAAATGCTTTCGCGGAGTCCCTGGTGAAAAATTTCACCTCTGTTTAGCATAATAAGACGGCTGCAGTATCTTGCTGCAATATTGGGATCGTGCAGGGTTATAAGGGCAGTGATTCCCCTTGATACTGTTATTTTTTTTATTACTTCCATTATCTGGTGCTGACGTTTAAAGTCAAGGTGTGATGTAGGTTCATCAAGAAGCATTATTGGAGCATTCTGAAAAAGAGCTCTTGCTATGAGTATCAGCTGTTTTTCCCCACCTGAAAGTTCATTGTATTGACGACTGGCTAAATGTTCAATAGCAAGTTCCTCAAGAATTTCATAGGCTCTCAAATAATCTTTTTTGGTGGGGATTCCTGATAATCCGTATCGAACTGTTCCACCCATTAAAATTATCTGTAAAACAGTAAATGAAAAAACAACATGAAGTTCCTGTGGAACAACAGCTATTATTTTTGCAATTTTATTTCGTGAAAGACTGGAAGTGTCCTGTCCATTGATTTTAATTTTACCTGATTCCGGATTAAGTATTCTATTTATACATTTTAACAGGGTTGTTTTCCCGCATCCATTAGGTCCAAGGAGCCCGCAAATTTCTCCCTCATTAACAGCGAAATTCAGGCTGTTGAGTATTCTACGTTTTCCATAGCTGAATTCAAGGTCTTCAACTTTAAGGACTTCCATTTCCGGTCTCCTGATATTCATCTTTATTTATCCCACCAGATTACTGCCCAGGTTGATTTATTCTGGTAATTCATGGTTAATCCCTCCTTTGTTTCCACAAGGTGGTCTTTCATAAATTTATTCAAAAGAATTTTTTCCTGATCTGTTATATCCTGAAACATCCATATTACAGACTCACAGGCTTCTTCAATGCTTTTAAATGTTTTTGCGCGTTCAATGCTTATAAAGGATATGTTTGCAGAAATACCCATCTGATATAAAAGATTATAATAATAAATGTAATCTACCTTTGCAGAGAACTGCCTTCCTACGGATTCATATAATTTAGGATCATGAGGGCCATCACCTGCAACTGTGGAAATTATTACTCTTTTTCGTGCTGCATTGTTGAGCTTTGTAAAAGCTGCCTGTGCATCATCAACAGCAATAGACCTGGATGCAATTACCACATCATAGGTTTCTATTCCTTTTTCATCCCAGTTATCTGTCCAGCTGGCTTCTATTGTATTGATGTTTGTTATATTTTTTTTATGTGCTTCTTCTTTTAGAATTTCCAGCATTTTTGGCGAAAAATCAACTGCTGTTATATGCTTAACCATGGGTGCCATGGGTATGGAAATAGTTCCACCACCGCATCCTACATCAAGAGCAGTCCATGAAGGGTCAGGATTCATAATTTCCAAAAATGAATCCGGATACAATGACTCTTTTGCATGGTCAGCAAATGAAGGAGCACGTTTGTCCCAGAATCCGGAATCTCTTTGACCTTTTACAGGGCCGGAATTTTTTATGCTCTTAATTGTTTCATTCCAGTTGATTTCATTTATGTTTTTTATTTTCTGTGTTGCTGGAATTCCCATTTATTTGTCTCTTGCAATTATTTTATATTTTTAAATTAAATTTTTTTTATCCGGCTAATCTTGAAACAATGCTGTTGTAATCCTTGACTATTGTTACAAAGCGTATGCCGCCCCGTTTTTTTAACTGGCGAAAGCTCACTCCCTCACTAACTGATTTAAGCACAGTTTCTGTTTCTGTTACAACGCTTCCTGAGAGTAAATCAATTCCATAGTCAAAAATAACATCAGAAAGAGGAGTGCTTGGACCAAGAAGCATTTTTACACTGCCAGGTTTGCAAAGGTCAAGAATACCTTCAAGTGTTTTGTTTATAAGGGTGGTGCTTGTAATTACCACTATATCTGATTTGGGAATAAAATTTTTTCCTTCTTCTTCAGGCAGATCACCCTCAATAGGATTTTTTTCTATTATCCAGAGATTTTTCGCCTCTTTTGCCAGGGGTTCAATATTGGGGAAGTGGCCAATAACAGATATATTTTTATCTTTTCCCATTTCACTTATGATTTTAAGCCCATCAGCATCTGAGTATTGATCAGGATTAATACTTAAAAGCGAGTTAATGGCTGCAATCCCAATAGATGCCTTTTCTGTACTGTTGCTTTGAGATAAACTGGCAAGCTCCAGGGCTGTCATCTTCACAAAGGGGGTGTCGGAATCATCATGGCTGCATCCGCCATGAGCCATGGTTGAAGCAAGGCCACATTTACGGCTCACCACTGCTGTCCAGTGTAATCCTCTTCGCACCTCCTGAACAGGCGAATCCTCTTTAATGCTGTTGATTATACTTGATAAAATTTCCATATTACGCCTTTTGTGATTTATAAAAAATAAAGAAACTGGCAATTGATCCTGTGTGTATATATAAATATTTAATATGCTTCTCCAGACATATATGCTCCATGAAACATATATGTCAATAGTTTTTTCATTAAATGTGATTTTCCGGGGCTTCTTAAGGAAAGGAAGAGATAAATCAGTTGTGTGGTATTAAGCAATTATGCCAATCCCCGCTTTTTTGCCATAAGGGTCATTTGTTCGCGTGTACTGGCAGGTACGGTTCTTTTTTTATCTTCAGATTTTTCAACCAGTGTTATTGCTGAAACCGGGCATTTAGCAGAGCACAAACCGCAGCCTATACATCTTTTTAGATCTACCTCTGCTATGCCTGTTTCAATTGCACTTATAGCCTCCATTGGGCATACTTCTCCACAGTCATTGCATCCTATGCAGGCAGATTCATCTACTGTGACGTAGTAATTGGAAAAAACAAGTTCAGCAGGTGCTGGAAACTTTTTTACAGCACCAAGTACAGCGCAGCAGTCACCGCAGCAGTTGCACATTCCAGAGGGGTTTTGTGAAGTTGCAGGCTGTGTTACAAGCCCTGATTCCTGTGCAGCTCTAAGTATGCTCACAGCTTCATCAAAGTCAATTCTGCGGCCTATTTTGTTTTCTATATAATACTCAGCCATTGATCCAAACATAAAGCATGTTTCAAGAGCTCCGTTGCATGCAGTGCCTGTGGTCTGTGCTTTTTTTCTGCAGAAACAATCAGTTATAGCAATAATGTCGGCGTTTTTCAGTATTTGTGAGGCCTCATCAAAGGCTGCAACATGGTGTTTTACCTGCACAGCCTTGTTTACCGGCACTACCCGCAAAAAGAGATCAGCACTATCTGCTATGTTTTGATTATATATTGAATGAAAGTAATTGTCAATATAGTCTGAAAGTTCCTTATCCAGATTGTTTATGCGAAATTCAATAAGACCGTGCATAAAGGGTATTGCACCATAGCGCTTTATTCCATTTCTGTTAAGTCTGAACAAAAGTCCTCGTGATGCCATGCTCTCGAGTTTTTCAGCAAATTTTGGATCATCAATACCGGTTCTTGCAATCACCTCTTCAGGTGATTCAAGCTTTTGAGAGAGGAGCAGAAAAATTTGCGCATCCTCTTCTGTAAAAAGTTTTTTTAAAATGGAAATATCATCGCCTGTTTCTGAAGGAGGATATCCAAAGGAATAAAGATCAAGCTGTTCCTGAAGTTTTTTATAAATATTATCCATTATTTGGCCACCTGAGTATTGTTAAATAAGTGTTTAATCAGGCAATTTTTTTACAAGTAATATTTGTTTGTCACTTGTTTTGGGTTATTGGGTGGGGTTT
>CAYTLM010000101.1:0-7311 GCA_964438485.1 uncultured Leptospirales bacterium
TTCAGATATTCCTGGGTAAAGCGTAAAAGCTGCTGCTTATTATAATCAGTTCTCCCTGCAATGATTGCAGCTATCCCCTTTACTGCTGTCTCTCTCATAATACTGTCATCTGTTTTATGAAAATGATCATTCAGATATTCCACATCTTCAGCAAGTGCGCAATTTCCAAATCCTTCCATTGCCTTTCTCTTTATTTCCATATCCGGATTATTTTCAATTATATCTCTTAATACTGAAATAACATTGATATTTGACTTGATGTCCTGAACACGTAAAATTTCAATCATTCCTTTTACATTTTCATTAACAGTGGAAATATTATTTTTAAGATATTCTGTAATAATATTAATAAGCCTTTTTTCAGTAAAAAGAGGTAAAATTCTTATTGCATGACTTTGATCTTCGGGACTTCCAGCTGTAATCATTATTTCCACTTCACTTAGCATATAGGAGTAGTTCAGCCTGCAAAGGGTATCAATTGATGCCTCAAGTATTTCAGGTTCAGGATATTTTTTCAAATAATTATAAATATACACAAGCGACTTGGCAGCACTTCCAATATGCAAACGACTTATAATCCTGCATAGTCGCACTATGCGTTTCTGAAGATATATTCTATCAAAGTTTACTGAATCTATTCTATCTGCTGATTTTTCCCTTGAAACAGAATCCTTGTCCAAAAGAATATCACTAAGAAAAGATAGCGCCTCTTTGTCTTTTTCATCAATATACTTAATCCAGCCTGAGATATATTCCATTATTTTTCTTGGATGTTCATATTCGTGTGCAGTAAGATTATCTGTTATTTTTCGCTTAATTTCAGGATTAAGCCTTTTAAGAATAAAACTCCTTATTTTTTGAAAATTCTCAGGAAAACTGTTTTCAACTACATCAGGAATCATAAACTCCCTTCTATAAGTTTCAAAAAAAGATTCCAGGGAGCTGGAAATATATCCATAAAGCTTATCTCTATAAAGAATATCAGCCCTGGAATCTTCTTTTTCGAAAAAATATTTATAAAAAATATCAACTACAATGTCATTATTATTGTCGCTCAAAATATTCATTGCCAGGAGGCTTCGAAAAAGTTTTTCCGGTGTTCTAAGTCTGCTAATATTATTGTATATTACATACAAGGTCTGATGAACGATATTGATATCCCTGGATTCCAGACCCTTTATTGCATAAATTATCCCTTCCCTATGATTGCATGAAAGCATTGCATTAATAAAAGATATTTTTGTTCCATCAGAATAGCTGTCAAATTTAGGTGCAACCTTTCCAAGCAATACCTTAACCTGAAGCAGGAGTTTTTCCTCAGCAGTAAAGGTTTTTTCCTGAAATCTTTCTTGCCTGGAATAATCCTTTTTATCTGTGCTATAAACATTGGCCATAATCTGCACATTAAGCCTGTATATTGAATCAAAAACAGCTGAAGAAAGAGAATCGTTTTTTTGCAATATATCTTCAAAAACATCTATTCTTTTAAAATAGGATAAAGCCATTAAAGCACCTGTTACCATGTGGCTGGTGCTTTCACCTTCAAGTAAAGATATAAGATAATCTAAAACAGTGCTGTTTTCTGAACATAATCTGCCCATAACATCAAAGGCCTTTAAAACAACATCTCTATTCCCATCCTGCTCTTTTAGCTTTTTTATAAGATCAATAAAAACAGAACCATCAATGGAAACTTCGCACATTGAAAAATAATCCAGTATAATACTGATTTCCTCATTTGCAACATTCCCTGCAAGAAGCTCTGTAAAAACAGGGGCAAGAGAATCATCGTTCATTCTGGAAAGATTAAAAAGAGCACTCATCCTTATTTCAGGCTCCCTTTGTAACTCCTTAATAAGAAGATCGCGCCCATTTACAGACTTTATTATTCCTAAAATATTATGAAATGCCATCCTTTCGTATTGATCAAGCTTAAAGGTTCGGCTGATTTCCAGTTTAATAGTCTGGAGAAAATTTTTATCCTCTGCCAAAATTACACCTGCTTATTTATTATTCCTTATGCTTTGTAAAAGCTCCTATCTGTTTATAATAATTATAATAATCTTTTAATCAAGCACTTATATTATGCTCTTTACCAAAAAATTATTTGACTCTTCAATATGTAATGATAATATTTACAGAAGAAATCAGCATATGATCTTATGAAAATCAAAATCTATTGAACAGTATTATTAATTTGAATATTAAGGAGTCAGATGATGAAAAAAGGAATCATACTTTCACTGCTTTTTCTTTTTTTTGTAATTTCCTGTGGAGGGGGTAAAAGCGTAAAAAAGGATAAAGAAGCGACAAATCCCAACAGAGCCCAGGAAACCGGCTATGCTACAATTTTTGACAATGACATAGCCCTTGCAAGGGACAGAGCAACAGATGATGCCAAATCAAAGCTTGTCAGGAAAGTTTTGGGTGAATCCATTTCCGGGCGCAGCATTATGGAAGATTATCAGCTTGTAGCAAACATAGTAGAAGCACAGTCATACGGGCTTGTAAAAAATCCACAAATAATAAAGCAATGGCAGGATAACACTGAATATTTTGTTACCATTGAAGGTACAGTTGAACCTGCTGTTATTCAGGATGCTATTGCTGATGCACTTAACAGATATGGACGGCCTAAATTTATGGTGCTTATAGTGGAGACATTTAATGGCAAAATCAACGCTCCCGGATTTACAGAAACAGAAATGCTTATTCAGGAGATCATGGGAAACAGCGGTTTTCAATTTGTTGATACTGCAATGACACAGGAGCTCATAAAAAAAGAAAAAGCCAAGATGCAAAAGGCTGTTACAGGCTCAGTATCTGAAGATGTTCAGGATCTGCTCTTAGATGATGCAGGTGCAGAAGTACTTATTTTAGGCACAGCTGAAACAGCGTCCCAGGGCACAAAAACATTGAAAGCGCTTGGAGCAACTGAAATGCAATCAAGATCAGCTATCATCCGCCTAAGGGCTATTGATGCTTACACAGGTGCTGTTCTTGCATCAACAAGCAAGCAGGCTCCAGGTCTTCATATTGAAGATGCAACTGCCTCAAAAAATGCCATAGAAGCTGCTCTAAAACAGATACTTGGAAAAACAAATCCTGACACAGGTAAATTTGAACCTGGGCAATTTATGAAAACTATTGTTAATAAATTTGTACAGGCTGCAAATACAAGAGAGATCAATGTCCTTATTGCAGGACTAAGTGCTGATGAGCTCCGTACATTCAGGGATCAGGTTTCCATCAGAATAAGAGGAGTATCAAAGGTAACTGAAAAGGGAAGAGACGGAAAAGCTGCAAAGCTTGAAATTATTTTTGCCGGCAAAACCGGTGATTTTGAGCAGGAGCTTAATGCAAAGGCAGCTAATATGGGTTTTGCAATTGATGTAAAATCATCAAGGCCTAACAAGCTTGTAATGACAGCAGAAAAAATTAATTAAAAAAATAAATATTTTATAAAATTATACTGCCGTTACCTGATTCAGGTGCGGTAGTATAACTTAATTATTCTCCTGTTTTACTACTTTTATCTCTCCAAATCTTTCTTCAAAAAGCTTTACATTTTGATGAAGCAGATTTGAAAATTCTTTAGCAAACTGAGGACTCATGCGTACATTAACCACAGGGCGCACACCCTCATAGTTACTGCTTCCAAGGCCAAGGGTTATTTCAAACTCATAGGGAGTCATGTTTGTCAATACAGCGTTTGTATATACTTCAGGGATGGATTGTGAATCAGTACTGGTTTTTATCTGTGCATGTATATCTGAATTTTTCAAAATAACCTCTTTTATTTATTATCGTTTTCAGGTATTAAAAAAAACATAATGCTTTAAATGCATATACATTTTAAATACCAATTTCACTTATTGATACACAAATAAATCTACCTTTTCTTCGCCCCAGGTAAAATTTTTATTTTGAAAAAGATCAATGCACAAATCCACTACAGCAGGCTCATATTTTATACCCTTAAATTCTATTATCTCTGCAAAGGCCTGATGAATGCCGGGTGAAATCCTGTAGGGTCTGTTTGTACTCATTGCCTCAACAACATCTGCTACACATAAAATCTTGGCTTCAAGTAAAATTTCATCTTTTTCAAGCCCGTATGGATATCCGCTGCCATCTATCTTTTCATGATGCTGAATAACATAGGCAGCTATAGGCCAGGGAAATTCAATATTTTTAAGTATTTCAAATCCTCGCAAAGGATGAGTTTTTATCACATTCAACTCTTCCTCAGGCAAAATACCAGGCTTTGTAAGAAATTCACTTGGTACATATATTTTACCTATATCATGAAGAAGACCTGCAAACCTTATCCCCTCCACAGTATGATCATCAAGACCCATATTTACAGCTATTGCACTTGCAAGTTTGGCAACTCTCTGCTGATGTCCTGATGTATAGGGATCCCTTAACTCAAGTGCACGAGTAAGAGCATTAACTGTTTGAAGCAAAAGCCTTTGTGCAAGATCTGAGCTTTCCTGAAACTGTTTTGTCCTTTCACTAACTTTAGCTTCAAGCTCTATATTTATTTTATCCAGCTCATAATTTTTATCAAGAAGCTCATGCTGCAAAAGCTGAATTTCATTTCTACTCTGCTGAAGGGAGTGATAGAACAACACTTCATTTGTAACGTTTTTTATAACAACAATGGCTGGATAATTTTTATAATTACGATTCATAAAGTAAAGGTTAAAGAAAATTTCACTTTCATGAACCCTGTTGATATTCCTTATACTGAACTCCTGCTTTTCACCAGTAATAACTTTTTGAATCTCATGTTCCAGTCCAATTGTCTCATTAAACAAATCTGTAATATGAATATCCAGAACAGCTGGTTTAACAGAAAGAAAATCATATACAGCATCATTTTCAAAGTGCAATATAAGATCACTATCTATCATTCCATAATAAAAACCAAACCTGTCAATCAAAGGAAAATCAAATCTGCTATTCATAAGTTTTACTCTTTAAAATTTTATCTGCCAATGATAAAAAAAGCATTTCAACATTTTCACCAGTCAAGGCACTAGTGAACAAAACAGAAGGTATTCCTTTCAATCTATTCATAAATTCATCCGATTTCAGGTATATAAGCCGCTTGTCATCTTCTTTTACAAGATCAAGCTTATTAAGAGCAACAACAATTCCAGCTAAAGGATTGCTAGCAAGAATCGTATCAATATGACCAGGGATGCTTTCCAGGGATCTCTCCCTTGTTATATCAGCAACAATTATACCCCCTGAAGCACCACGCAGGTATTCAGCGGTTATGGAATTAAAATTATCACTGCCAGCTATATCCCATAAAAGAAGCGAGATATCATTGTTATCAACAGAAACCTCTTTTTTTGTTACTTTCACGCCAACTGTTGTCAAATAAAAGTCGCTGAATTTATCATAAACAAACCTGTGTACAAGGCTTGTTTTACCAACAGCAAAATCTCCCATCATAACAACTTTCCATTTATATGCACCAGGCATTCCAAACTCCTTTGAGAGAAAAACATTACTGGATTATATTCTATATTCTCATCAAGAAAATTCTTGCATGGTCATACTGTCAAGAATTTTAATCTAAAAATTAATATAATTACAGCACAAAAATCAACCCGGATAGCTATAATTCTGCTACTCCTCCAGCCTGGGAAAAAGCATTATGCCTCTTCTGTCTATATATCCTGCATAACGTGGATCAGCAGAAATAATATCAGGATTAAATTCAGTAAGATGAATCCTCTCTTTAACTACCCCAAGAGATGTAAGATATGAGCTGACTGCACTCATCCTTCCCTGCGCAAGCCTTTTGTTAACCTCAAATCCTCCCTGAGGATCATTAAATGCTATAATATCAAGTTCTATCCGAGGATATTCCTTTACAATCTCATATATCCTCCGAACCTGAAGCATCTGGCTACTCCCCATTGTATCAATGCCAGATGGGAACTGGATTACAATTTTTTCCAGCTCCTGCCGTATAAGAAGAAGCTGAAGATCATAAAACTTCTGCTCAAGCTCCTCAAAGTTTTTATGATACTTTTCTGCTGTTCTAAAATCAGCAACAACAGTTTTATTTTCCACTGTTTTTATCTCTGGAAATCCTGCTGCAATTTTATCCATCTCTTCAGATATAAGAGGATTGCTTACAAGACCGGTAATTTTAAGAACTTCGCCATTTGCATCTGCTTTAACATCATAGGAAAATTTCTCCAATTTTTCCTCTGCTATACTATAAAATTTTTTTTCAAGGCGATAATCATATATTTTATTTCTGATTATAAAACCAGATAATATTAAAATAAAAACAGCTATAATACCTGTAACAATTTTGAGTTTTTTAAAATTTCTTTCATTGCCATAACCAGGAACAGATACCCTGTTCATATCTGTAATAAATTCCGATAGCATTATAGAAATTCCCTCAAGACCATACATTGAACCATCAAATCTTTTGAGCTTTGCACTAAAGGATTCATGGATAGAAGATTTAAGGGAACCACTCCCTGTTATAAAATCTATACCTGGTGCACCCTGCACAACAAAAGCGCTAAAAAAATACGGGCTCCCCTGTACAATGATTCGTGAATTACCAAACTCAATGCTGTTTAGCAAAACATCAGACTCATCCTTTTGTTTATCTTTTTTGAAAGATGTCTTAACAAAATCCATTATTGCAGAAAGCATAGCCACAACAACATCTCTGTCAACTGCCTCATCTCCATGACGTGAAGCATGCCCCAAAAGAAGCGAACTCTTTTTTTCAATAACAAGCGCCTCATCAACAACACAGGCAAGGCTCTCCTTTAAAATTACCTCTCCAATAGGCAAACCGCTTCTAAATGCAATATATCTAAAACGCCACATCTTCCCGCTCAAAGCTGATTCAAGCCTGTCATTAACATAGTTTACAAGTGCCCGAAACGCTTCAGCAATTTTAGCTCCAATAAGCTTTCCAACAATAGGAGAGATTCTATCAAATAGATCATCAGAGGGGACATAATCCATTCTCTTCATATATGACACATCTTCCTGAAGATGCTTTATTTTCCTTGCATTAACATAAGCAAGAGCAATTTCTTCAATCTTATCATCAATCTCATTAAATGAAATATGAACAAAATTTCCTTCAGGTTTGTAATCTATTATCCGGTATCTGTGAAGAGTGTTAATACCCTGGTATACATCCATTGATGAAAGCTCTGCTGCATCAGCAATAATGTTATAATGAGTCTTTATATCTGTTTTAGTCTGATTTGTCAGATCAAGGAGAACACCCAGGACTATGGACTCCTTTTC